>CAZEDR010000039.1:0-17441 GCA_964510975.1 uncultured Melioribacter sp.
TGCCGTCTGGTTTATATGTTTACAGAATAGTTGCTGATGGCTTTTTACAAACTAAGAAAATGTTGTTGATGAAATGGTACTTAGTACTAGTATGTAGTATTTAGTATTGAGTCGTTAGGCAAAGTCCCGCCAAAAGCGGGATTTTGTTTTTAAAAATTAGTATAAAAGAAAGATAGATAAACAAGGGAAGTGAGTAAATTGAAACTGATTCAAATTGGAGTGTGATACAGAAAAAGGAATTTAAAATGCCCCTTTTATAAGGGGCATTTTTTTCTATATTTGTATAGAAATTTCAGAGGGATTATAGATGAAACTCAATTTATTTAGAACCACACTGCTTTTATTAATCTTACTTGTTGCTTCGGCACAGGCTCAGATTCAAATGACTTTGCCAACAATAGCAGGCAAGCCGGGTACAGAAGCTATAGTGGGAGTATTAGTGAATGATATTACACCGTACAATGTAAAGGGATTTCAGTTTAAGCTGAAATACAACAAAGATTTAATTTACTTGACTGATCCACTGAGTAATTCCGGTACAATATCTTCTCCAGCTTTTATTATGTTTACACCCGAACCCCGATCTGATTCTTCATGGATTGTTGTAGTTGCGGCTAGTGGAGATAAGCTAGTTGGACAAGGAATTCTCTTCAAGCTAAAAGTTAAATTCTTAAAGCTAGGTTCTACCAATATAGTTTTAGACCCGACTTATACAAATTCTCAATTTACTGATGGAACAAATAAAATTACATTTACGACAATTGATGGCAAAGCAACTGTAGCAAATGAAAATACACCAGCAACCTTTGATGCCATTCCAGCAAAAACAATTAATGAAAACCAAGAACTGAAGTTTTTTGTAAATGCAACTGATATAGATGGAGATCCGATAACATATTCAGCGCAAGGATTGCCAACCGGTGCTACCTTTAATCCAACCACAAAAGAATTTTCTTGGAAACCAACTTATACTCAGGCTGGTAATTATTCAGTTACATTCACTGCACACGATACTCATTCCCCAAGTACAATCTCTGTAAGCATTACTGTGGTTGATGTAAATTCTGCTCCTATTCTAAACGCTATACCAGACAAAACCGTGAATGAAGGAACAGAATTAGTTATTGATGTTTCTGCTACAGACGCGGAAGGTGATAATCTTGTCTACAGCGCTTCCGGGTTACCAACGGGGGCTCTATTCGACGCTGCGACACGTAAATTTACTTGGAAGCCAAGTTCAACTCAAGCTGGTGACTATACGGTCACCTTTTCTGTTTCCGATGGAAAGCTTAGCGCTTCAACAAGTGTAAAAATAACAGTAGTAGATGCTAATACGGCACCGGTAATAACACCCGTTGCAGATAAAACAGTAAATACCAATCAGCAGTTAACTTTTGATATTGTTGCTGTTGATGGTGAAGGCGATGTGTTAATGTATTCAGCAGCTAACATTCCTACAGGCGCCGCATTCGATGCAGCATTACATAGATTTTCTTGGAAACCGACAAGCACGCAAGCCGGTGATTATACAGTAACATTTTTTGTTTTCGACGGCAATTCAACATCAACGTTGCAAGTTAAAATCAAAGTAGTAAAAGTAAATTCGGCGCCGGTTTTTGACGCTAAGACAATCTCGGATACAACAATTAGTGTGCATAATGTTCCGGTGCTATTTAAATACCAATTCAAAGTTACTGATCCTGATGGTGATGCTGTTACTTTTAGAATTGATGGAGATTCTCCTAGCGGGTCCACTTTAAGTTCATCAGGCGCTTTTAATTGGGTAACCTCTGCTTCTCATGCTGGACGAGTTTACATGTTTATGATTACAGTAAGTGACGGCACTTTGTCAGAAACAAAAGTAGTTTCTATTACGGTTAAGAGTACAGTTGTTGGTGTAGAAGATGAACTAGCTATCCCAACAAAATTTAATCTTGCCCAGAACTATCCAAACCCGTTCAACCCGAGTACAACAATTAAGTTTAGTTTACCTAAAGAGGGAAATGTTGTTTTGAAAGTTTACAGTGTAATGGGTGAAGAGGTTAAAACACTTGTAAACGGTTTCAAATCAGCCGGCGTTCATTCAGTAAATTTTGACGCGGCGAATTTAACAAGCGGATTGTACTTCTATAAACTTGAGACTCCTGGGTTTTCGAAAACAATGAAAATGCTTTTTGCAAAGTAAGTAAACTAAGTATTTAGTATTGAGTAGTTAGACCGAATCCCGCTGTTAGCGGGATTTTGTTTTTAAAGATCATTTATAAACACAATCTATTTAAAGGGCTGAAGAGAGTCGGGGCAACGTTTTTGGTTTTCGAGTAGTAAATAATATTATTTTAAAAAATGGATTTACAATATTCAACTACAACGAGGTTTTAATGAAAAAGTTCATTTTAGTTTTTACAATTATGATTATTGTTTCCAGTAAACTTTTATTCGCTCAGGAAGTTGAGAATAAAGACACTAAACCAAAGTTCGATCCGGCACGAGATCCATTTGCAGACGTTAAAGCAGCTGTGGAAGAAGCTAGTAAGAATCAGAAAAGAATTTTGTTGGATGTTGGCGGTGAGTGGTGTATTTGGTGTCATAGATTAGACAAATTCATAGATGAGAATGAAGAGATTAAAACTTTCTTACATGAAAATTACATGGTGATAAAAGTGAATTTTAGTCCGGATAACAAAAACGAAAAATTCTTATCTCAATTTCCAAAAGTCCCCGGTTATCCTCACATTTTCATTTTAGATGAAACCGGGAAACTCTTGCATTCTCAGGATACTGGTAAACTGGAAAAAGGCAAATCCTATGATGCTCAATTATTATTGGGTTTCTTAGAAGAATGGTCGCCAAAAAAATAATTGATGTATCTAAATTCCCCGTAAAATTTTTGCGGGGAATGCTAATATCGCTTTGACAAGATCAAACACTTCTCCAACTGCAATGCCTACTAATTTAAATGGAAGTAATAAAAGCCATATAAACGGATATAAAACCAATACAATGATTGCTAGTGGCCAGCAAATTACAAGTAGAATAAACCAAAGTAGAATTTTCATTTAGCTCCCTTATGATTTTTAAGAAATACATAGTATTCCCACGATGTATCATATATGTTTTTTTCGTTCAACTTCATTCCACAATTCTCTGCTAATGTTATTACCAAGTCGCTCTCCAAATCACTTACAATTTGGGACATTTTCGCCGGTGCAAAGACTAAAAGCTTTCCGGTTGGACCGATATACTTTGAAAGAATTGGTAATTCAACCATCAATTCCTTTTTGGACTGAGTAAATAAGAGTATGGAATCAACTTCCGAATTAACTTTATTAACCAAATCCACATTGCTTTGATTGCTAAACCAATTTTCCCTAAAGCCTTGTGGTTCATTTATTAATTTTATTTTCATTAACGCAGCGTTCTCTGTTATTCAATACTTGAGTACTAGAATCAACTTTTTGATTCAATCTAAAAGTTTAGACGAAAATGAAAGCAAAAAGGTTAGGGTCGAAAGAGAATTAATTATTGATTGGTTCTAAAGGAGTGACCCCGGCTCGGCTGGTGAATCCGGGGTCAGAAGAAAAGTATGACTAATTATTTATTGTTGTAGAGGTAATTCTATCCGGACCTACCACCATCGTAGCTTGGACAGAGCTTGTACCATTGTTTCCTTTTTCATTTCCTGTACCGACTAGTGTAACAGTTTGTGCGGCTACTGTTACTGTATACACGCCATTTCCGGTTGTATCAAGAGATGCTGGAATATCCCAATCGGTAAAAGTATTTCCACCACCACCTAAAGCGGTTGGTTTACGATAATATTGCTGTGATAAAGAAGCTAAGTTTGTTAAGTCGGAAATAACTGCATCTCTATTAGCTTGAGAACTACTTGCTGTAAAAACATTGATTCCAACTACTACTGCTATACCCACGATGATTACGCCTAGAACGATTAATAATAATTGCTGCTGGCCCATTGTGCTGCTCCTTTTTTGTTTTCATACTAATTAACAATCGGCGTGCCGAATTAGAATAAGCGTTTTTCTTTACAAAACAATTCTATATTCTTTGAAGGGAAATATTTACGTGTGAGATTTACTCTTAATAAAGGCTGGATCAAAAAACCCCGAACATACTTGTTAGTGTGTTCGGGGGCAAGTAGTGGGAATGCGATCCCTTATTTATAAATAGTTATGCCTCATTGGCAATTCAAATATAATTTTCAGTAAACTAAAAAGAAAGATTAATAGCGTCTGTTTCCGCCACCACCGGAAGAACGACCACCACCACCACTAAAGCCTCTTCCACCACCACCACCGCCGCCACGTCTGTTGTCGGTTTTAGGGCGAGCTTCATTAACCATAATTTTTTTACCTTGAACGTCTTTAGTATTCAATTCTTCAATCGCTTTAACGCCAGCTGGTCTTTCTTTCATTTCAACAAATCCAAATCCTTTGGATTCGCGTGAGAACATATCACGTATGATGTTTACGCTAACCACAGTTCCATATTCTTTGAATAAAGATTCTATTTCATCTTCTTTTACTTGTTTTGCAAGATTACCGATGTAGATATTCATTTGTTACTCCTTTGAGATTGTTCCCATTGAAAAATATTACATGCAATACCAATCGAGTAGGTTTGCAAAGTTTGAGTCGAGAAAAAGATAAAAAATCTTCGAGGAGTTGGTTTGTTTACCGAATTATCGAATCGTATGTAATTTTTTGATTAGGAAAGTTACAAGATTTCTAATCTTGTGTAATTAGTTTCATGAGTAAATATACGGTTAAAAAAGTATTCTATATCAATAAAATCTTCGTTTAAAAACAAAAAGCCCCGATTCTTAACAAATCGGGACTTTTAAGAGCGGGGCCGACGAGACTTCCCGACTAGTCGGGACGACCTCCGGCGTGAAAAGTCGTCTTGATAATTCTCGTCAAAGTTGAATTCCCCTCCTCTTGAGGCGAATAAAATAATATTTATTTTCGGATACCTCGCTGTCTCGCCTAGTTCCACGAGTCGGAACTGGTTGCGTCGAGGAGACTCATTATCTTTCCACCCCAAAATTTTGGAATTAGTTAATGAGCCTTTCTCTAAAGAATTTTTTCCGTTAAAAGTATGTGACGGCGATGTTGTTGTTGCTTTGTTCTCTATTGCAGGCTCAGCAGAATGTAAGGGTAATGAGTTATAATAAAATTGTCGAGATTCGAATATCAAGAAGAAACAGGCGTTATTAATCATGATGCGCTAGTTGTCGTTGAAATGTTATCGCAAGCCGGTATAAACCAATTATTAAGTAATGCATTGACCCCGGATTATAAAACAGCCACAGTTACAATTCGAAGTAGTGACAGTAACGGAAACAATGGCAATCATTATAATCAGTCCGTGGCTTCAGGAGTTAATGCATGGTTTCCATAAGACGCCACGATTGGAACTTCACTTACACAAGCTTCAGATCATCTCCACATCTATGCGAGTTTTCAGTTTGGCGTTACAACAACGATTAATGGTAAATATCAATTGCCGGTTGTATTTGAATTGATGCAGAATTATCCGAATCTGTTTAATTCGGAAACAGTGATTAGGTACACGGTGCAAGCAGCAAGCTATATAAGCTTAAAAGTATATGATGTTCCGGGCAGAGAAGTAACTTCTTTAGTGAATGAATTCAAATCAGCAGGTGAATATAAAGAGACGCTTAACCCGGCGTCTCTTCCAAGCGGCACCTATATCAATAAATTATCGGCAGACAAATTTGTTTTCGTAAAAAAATGATGCTCGTGAAATTGTTAAATTGCCTTTATCTAAGAATTATCATTTTCTTTGTTGCGACAAACTTTCCGGCAATTATTTTGTAGAAGTATACTCCGGATGTTAATTTTAATTTATCGAGCGAAAGAGTAATGGAATATACTCCAGGCACTTTATCTTCGTTTACCAGAGTAATCTGTTCTTGGCCAAGCATATCATAAATTTTAAGCAGCACGTGAAGATTATTGGATTCTCCTTCAACCAAAGGAATTCCAAAGGTAATAATTGTACTTGGATTGAATGGGTTAGGATAATTTTGGTATAAACAAAACTCTGCCGGCAATGCTTGTTCGTTAACCGATACCGGTACCTGGATAGTGAATACAACATTGCTCTGGTCCTTATTATTGGCATCGGTAACATCTGAAATTCTAACTAAACAGTTTTTAGATGGAGTATTTGGAATTGTCCATTGATAAGTTGAATTTGCAGCACTTGTTTTTGAGATAACTTCAACCCACGCTGAACCGCTGTTTGTTGAATATTCAATTTTAACTTCTGCCACATTAATACTTGTCCATTGAATATTTTGTTTTGTGCCGATATCCCACACTTCAGTACCATTTGGTTTAACAACAGTAACAGAGGGAATCGGGTCTATTCCAAAGAGAGAATTACTTTTATCATTGATTAGAGGATCAGAAACATCCGTAATTCTGACAAGGCAATTTGGTGATACTGTATTGGGAATCGTCCACGCATAAATTCCGGTAGAAGCGCCCACGCTTGCAATAATTGCTATCCAGTCGGTTCCATTATTTGTTGTGTACTCAATCTTTACATTATTTACACCAGTACTTGTCCACTGAATATTTTGAATTGTACCAACACGCCACACTTCTCCGCCATTTGGTTTTATCACCGTGATAGACGGCTGAGATTCAATCGTAAAGACGGCATTGCTTTGGTCATTTAACGATGCATTGTTAGCATCGGAAATCTTTACTAAACAATTTGTTGAAACAGTATTTGGTATTGTCCATGCATATGTTCCGGCAGCAGCGTTTGCACTTGCAATTACTTCGTTCCAATTGGTTCCATTATTGGTTGTGTACTCAATCTTCACATTATTAACACCGGAGCTGGTCCACTGAATATTTTGAATTGTACCTACACGCCACACTTCGCCGCCATTCGGTTTTACGACTGTGATTCCAGCTAAGGGAATTAATGTTATCTTACACATTATCATATCCGGAATAGCTAGAAGATTATTTATTTTGTCAAAGAAAATATCCGCCGGGCCCATATAGCCGGAAGCAAAAGGTATTGGAGCAATAGAGAAAGAATTATCGAACTTATAAATTGTTCCATCATTCCATGAAGATATATAATAGTTACCTTGAGAATCGGAAGTAAAACCATCCAGATAACCTAGATTAGTATTTTTAACTGTTGTGACTGCGAGTGTTGAAAGATTCACTGCTTTAATTGGTGAGTTGAGTATTCCAAATACCATTAATAAACGGTTATTGGTTTTATCATAACAGATTCCGTTTGGAGCTTCCGAGCCCATATCGACAAGAACACTTGCAGTTTGAGTTGAAGTAACAACCTTATAGATTTTTCGCGCACCATCATCAGAAACATAAATATTTCCTGCGCCATCCGATTCAATATCATTTGGAAAAGATTTTCCGGGCAGGGCAATGCTGGTTATTTTTTGTCCCGTACTTAAGTTGTAAATATTTACACCCTCCTCACCAGCAGCATATAGTTGATTATTATAGATAGTTAATCCACGTATAGAAGTAGAACCACCTTGGTTGAAATAGGTGGCCTTGCCGTTTTTATTCATTACATAAACACTTCCATCGCCAACACTCGAGATAAAATATCTGTCCCCTTGCGGATCGTACACAATACTTTCAGGATCATAATAAATTAGATCTGAAACTGAGGCAAATTGTAAAACTCTGTTGTTTTCCTCATCGGCTACAATTAGTTTATTATTTGCAAGATCAACTGCTGAACCATTAGTAAATTTCATTATGCTTTGAGTTGTGCCGCCAGTTGTGTTTGTAAAGTTGGACTGTCCTAAAACTCTAAAAGCATTAATCCCATTACTAGAAGCATTTGAATAAGGAAAAATAAGCATGCGGTTATTTCCTTGATCTGAGACATAGAGTCTAGCACTTCCATCAATCTCTGCTTTAAAAGGCATGCTCATAGTATTTTGCCCAGCAGCGCCACCTCTATTACTTTGCCCTGAAGTGAAGTTAGCCTGCCCAAACACTCCATCTGCATTGCCTCCATTTGGTTTTATTATTGCGTTTGTGAATTTTAAAACCCTGTTGTTTCCCATGTCAACAACAAATAAATATCTTTTATAAAGAACAACACCGGTTGGCATATTCATACCAGACTGTGTAGTTGCAGACGTGGATATTGTGAAATTAGCTTGTCCCAATACACCATCTGCATTAGCGCCATTGGCTTTGCTTGCTGCATTATTAAAACGAACCACTCTGTGGTTTTGCATTTCGGCAACCCAAAGGTTGCCATCGCTATCGAATGTAATATCATATGGTTTATTGAATTTGTTTGCAGAGGTTCCAGATGTAGATGTAACAAAGTCAACTTGGCCTAAAACTCCATCTGCGTTTGGGCCGTTGGTTGTTAATTGTGCCGCGTTAGCAAATTTCAGTATACGGTGGTTGGCTTGGTCGCAAATCCAAAGCGTTCCATTTAGTATGGCAACTGCAGTAGGATACATTAATGTATTAGCTTGGGCGGTGCTGTTTCGGTTTGGTTTGTTGGAGGTCATATCGGGCTGTCCGAACACAAGTTCCGCAGCGGATTGGTTTCCGGTTATTGGATAACTATAGCGTAAGACGCGATGATTACCAAGGTCTACCACATACATTTTATTATTTGTAAAATCGATGGCCACATCGTATGGCAAATAAAGCGAAGTGCTTGAAGCACCTCCAAGAGCAGTGGTAAAAGCCGGTTGTCCAACAACGAATTCAGCGTTTAGACCATTGTTCCATTGAGCTAAGATAGGTATAGTAAATAATGTAATAAGAAATAGTGAGAATGATATCCTTTTCATAATTACCTCGTAAATAGTAACGTTTAGTTATCTATGTTAAAGACAGAGATCACTTGTATAATCATGAGCGGAATAACAGTATTAGGAGAAGAGCTGACAGTTAATCTATATGCTGATTCACTATTTGCGGATTGAGAAACTATTGAAGAAATATTCTGACTGGAAATTACATTGTTGCAATTTTTGTTTCAAGAACTTTCTTTTGATCAATTTACCAAAGAAAGCCGGAATGCATATCTCAAATCCGATATAGGAGCTAAAAAGTGGAAGAAAATGGAATTCACACAACTCAATTATTGAAGATGCGAACTAGAAGAATTATTTCCTTCAATGAATGATTATGAAGATAAAATCTCATTAGTTGAAAATTTCCAAAAGAAAGATGAGATGTTCAAAGTTGCTTAACACAAGCCGGAGAAATCCGGCTTTCTTAAAAAGGACTGACGCTCATGCATAAAATTTATATGTCACAGTATTTGCTTTCCCACTACAATTGTAACTCCACAGCTACGCCTGCCTGAGATAGGCAGGTTGTGCTTTTGATTTCGTTCTCTCACTTTGTGAGGCAAACACTCCGCATGAACAAATTTTCCGCCTTCACTCGATACAATCTTTGCGAAGGCCACGAAATCAGCAACCCTATTAAGCTTAAAAAGAAAGTTTAAAACAAAAAAGCCCCGATTCTTTGCGAATCGGGGCTTTTAAGAGCGGGGCCGATCCCGCTAAAAAGCAGCGGGACGGGCGAGACTTAGATTCGTAACCTATTACCAATAAAAAAACCCTCACAGAATAAACCGTGAGGGTTTTTTTATTAGCGGGGCCGACGAGACTCGAACTCGCGACCTCCTGCGTGACAGGCAGGCGTTCTAACCAACTGAACTACGACCCCTTTCAAATAACGTGAGCAAAAATAGTGATTCTAACTAATCCAAAGCAAGGATAGTTATAAATTTTCGCTACCAAAACTTACCCCAACTGCTTTTGCTGTTAAAACAGCTTGGTCTTTAGGCTTTACTAGCTTTTGTTTGGAAATTGCATCGATGATACGAACGCTTTTGATTTCTGATCCCTTCAATGCAACCATTCTTCCAAACTGCTGCTTCATTACAAGCTCTATAGCGTTTGTGCCGAATTTTGTGGAGAGAATTCTATCGTAAGGTGTTGGACTTCCGCCTCGCTGTAAATGGCCGAGAACTGTAGTCCTAGTTTCCAATCCGGTGTTATCGCTAATCATCTTTGCTACATATTCTCCAATTCCACCAAGCTGAATTGGATCAGTTCTTTTAATATCCTTAGCCTTAGTTACTAATGCGCCGTTTTTAGGTTTTGCGCCCTCTGCAACACAAACAATACTAAATCTTTTTCCGCGCATATTTCTTTGAGAAACTTTTTCATAAACTGTATTCCAGTTGAAAGGAATTTCCGGAATTAGAATGATATCCGCACCGCCGGCAATCCCACCATTCAAGGCTATCCAGCCGGCATATCTTCCCATAACTTCGCACACCATTACACGGTGATGCGCCGAAGCAGTTGTATGCAGTCTGTCTAAGGCTTCTGCAACAACATAGACTGCTGAGTCGTGTCCAAAGGTCAAATCAGTCGCTTCAAGGTCATTATCAATTGTTTTGGGAACCCCGACAATATTCATTCCCATTAGACTCATCTTATGGGCTATGTTCATTGTTCCATCGCCGCCAATTGCTACAAGAGCATCAAGGCCCCAGCCTTCATAATTTTTAAGTGCTGCTTTAGATCGATCAACAATTTTTACTTTGCCGTTCGATTCCTCCGGCCAGTGAAATGGGTCTCCTTTGTTAGATGAGCCAAGTATCGTTCCCCCCGTTCCAAGAATACCGGATACATCTTTGTTGTACAGCTCAGTTGACTTTCCCTCGACTAATCCTTCGAAGCCGTCAAGAATTCCATAAACAGAAATACCATGATCATGTGCCGGTTTTGTAACGCCTCTAATAACTGCATTCAAACCTGGACAATCACCACCGCCCGTTAAAATTCCAATTCGTCTAATCTTTTGTTTCATTTTTCACTCCGCACAGCTATAAAGAGTTTTTGATAGTCTTAAAATGAAGCTTCGCAAAATGTTTTAATTGCGCGGCATCATTTTGAGTTAAGAAATGCTTTAGAAAATTCTGCGCTTTATCCGATGAGCCTTTGGGGAATTGAATTCCCAATTGCTCATGTTTATCAAACCATTTATTGAATGTATTCCGCGCTAAAATTGAAGCGGCGGCAACACCAACAAAACGCTCGGCTTTCTCTGTATCAATAAATTCGACATGAGAAAAAGTCTTATCGCTGTGAATTTCCAAACCGCGATTTCCGAATTTATCCGAGATCACGGTTTTCGCATCTATATCATCGAGTAAATTTCTAATAGCTTTAGAATGACCGAAGCTTAAAAGCTTATTTAAATTACGATAATTCTCATAAGTCTCATTATAATTCTCCGGATTGAAGGAAACTATTGAAAATCCCTCTTTACAAATCTCTTTAATTCGTGGTGCGAGCGAGTTAATCTGTGCTTCACTCAAATCCTTGCTGTCTCTAACTCCGATGCGATACAGCTTCTCTTTGCTTTTCTCATCAACATAAACAGCGGCAATTACAAGCGGTCCGAAGATGTCGCCTTTACCGGCTTCATCTGTGCCAATGTAAGCTGCGGGCTCATCAATTTTTTTATCATTCAGGACAAGGCTCTGTTGTTCGCTCACCAGACTGTTTACTAACACACAAAGAGAAGAATTCTGATCGCCTTGAATAACAAGCTTCAAACCCTTCTTGCCAAAGTAGAGAAGGACTTTTATTTTTTTGCTCTCTTGGACTACATCGAATTCGTAGTTGTAATCTTTTTGCGTTACAGAACCAGCAGCAAGTCCTTCATTAGTAATGATTTTTTTTAGTTTATTAATTTCTTTAAGTGCGTTTTCTTTATGCATGGAAGTAAGTTGAGTGTTGTGGAAATTTTATAGTGAGGTAAATTAATGTAGTCATTTGATGAAATTAAAAATCTACTTTTTACTTCGGTTATATTTAATGCAAGTTCCTCTTAAAATCAGATCAGTATCAATCACAATATTTTTGCAAGTATGATTGTCTATGTTGTTAATATTCTCAATCAACAAATCCATCGATTTCGCGGCGAGCTCATCGGTGGGTTGATTTACACAGCTGAGCGGCGGGGACAAAAAGTTTTGAACTTCAGAATTGCCAAAACAAATCAAATCGATATCGTCCGGGATTTTCAAACCAACTTCTTGTGCGGCAGTATAAATTCCTATTGCAGTAGGATAAGTTACTGCTAAGATAAAATCCGGTAAATTCTTCTCCCGGTAAAGTTTCATAAATGAATCGTAGCCGCTTTTTTCTCCAAAGTCGCCTTCAATTACCCAATCGGGATTAACTTTTAAGCCATGATGTTTCATCGCTTGCCGTAATCCCAGCATTCTTTCTCTTCCTATGTTGATATTGGTGTGACCGGCAAAATGAGCTATTTTTTTGTAGCCGAGTTTTATTGCGTGATCGATAGCCTTGTATGCAGCCCCTTTATCATCAACTGTAACTGTGTTGCAGTCATCCAAATCGGGAATGCGGTCCATAAAAACTAAAGGAACTCTTCTTTTCTTTGCGGTCTCAAAAATTTCAAAGTCGGACGTATCTTGCGACACTGAAATTATAATTCCATCAACGCGCATAGAAAGCAATGCTTGAATCTGTTTTTTTTGCATTTCTGCATTTTCGTGAGAAACGGTAAGGAATGCCTGGTATTGATGCTCGAACGCATAATTGTAAATATGATCTATTATTGAGCTAAAGAAATGATGATCAATTTGGGGGAGAACTACTCCAATTGTATTGGATTTTCTCGCGGCTAAATTTCTAGCCATAAAATTTGGAGAGTAGCCGAGTTCTTCAGCTTTTTTCTTTATTAATTCGGCGGTAGCTTTTGAGATATCCGGGTGTCCTCTCAACGCTTTTGAAACCGTAATTGTAGAAACATTCAATTTCTCAGCAATATCGTTAAGCGTAATAAGCTTAGGAACTTGTGTAGTATTATGAGTTTTTTTATTCAACGAAATGCCATAGTTAATTTAAGCGAGTCAGCCGGTAATTTAACCTTCTAAAATTACACTATAATATAAGGAATTAAAGAATAAGCATTTAGAGGCTATACGAGGCGTTCTTGTAAAAAGTTAGGAGGTCGATAACTCATTCCTCAAAACCGATATAGGGAATGAAAAGGGGAGTAGAAATGGATTTGAGCAAAGGAAAAATTTGAAAGATGGCGATTAGTTTAAAATGTAATAATCACAAACAAAGATTATATAATGATTAGTACACATTTGTGTCTTGCTTTTCAGAATTAGCTGCTTGTGTAAGGTTGATTTGTATAAGAAAGCTGATTTATAAATAAAGTTGCGTGACAAAACTTAGCCGTTTGTTCTGGGCGGCATGTTAGGTTCTTGGGGCAATGCAGTCAGGTTAAGCAAATTGCAACGAGCTTTAGCTCGTTGCGAAGAAAAAAAGGATTTTCGACTTTAGTCACATTATTTGTGGCTAAAGCCGCTAATGTTTTTAATTTGTTCGCTGACCTAAAGGTCAGCGCTATAGAAAGAATATCTCTTAATCTGACAGCATTGCCTTCGGTGGCTGTCGCATTATTAATGAATCAAAAATATATCAGTTGAGAATCTCATATTTTATCTTGTTAATATTTCATCTAAGGCTTCTGCAAATGGTTTTGAGACTATTCCCAGCTTTTTTAGTTTATCTACATTCATCGAAACATCTGCAACTTTATAAATTGCGTTTGCTTCTTCCATAGTAATTGGCTCAATCAAATTCTCATCGTAATTGAAATAGTTACAAATTGCTTTGCCTAAATCGTAACGGGATAATCTTTCAATTCCGCCAAAGTTAAACGTCTCCCCTTTTACTTCTTTTGAAATTAATTGTGAAATCATTCGGGCGGATTCTTTCAAAGAAAGAGCCGAGCGAAATTGATCTGTAAAAAGTTTTACTTTTCTACCGGATTTGAGTTCTTCCATTACGTACTGGAAGTGTGAACGAGTATGATTTAGTCCAATTCCAAACTGCAAAGCTACACGAAGGATGATATGGTTTTCCAAAGCCTCACGGACTTTCACTTCCCCCATTAATTTTGTTTCGGCGTATAAAGAAATAGGAATTAGTTTAGCATCTTCAGTTAAACATGAACCTCTGTAGCCGGCGTAAACAAGATCGGTAGAAGTGTAAATCATTTTAGTGTTATACTTCCGGCAAAGTTCGGCAAGGAATTTAGTAGCGTTCACATTCACTTCGTAAACCTCATCTGCGGGAAGTTGATCTGCCTTTTCTGCATTTGAAACCGCAGATGTATGAATGACAATCTCCGGTTGAAAATCTTGGAAGATTTTTTCAATTTCCAAATAATTGTTGATTGAACACTGAACTGAATTATAGTTTAGACAATTGCCGGTGTGTTGAAAATATTGTGTTAGAATCTCATGATTCTTACTCAATTCGAGATTCAAGTATTGTCCAATCAATCCGCTGCCGCCGGTAATAAATATTTTCATGTTTACTTTCCAAACTATAAATTGTGTATGCAATTATACAATCAAGATCGTTTAGAATAAACTTTTGAGGACGTAGTCATCTTGAACTTGAAAAAAACTTTACGTGTTTAGATTAAATCAAGGGCATGTATAAGATCACGAGCAAGAGAAAACTAGAAGATTGGAGAGAAACAGATGAAGCATTTAATTGGCGCACACGTTTTTGTTGAAGGTGGAGTCGGTTCCGCAATTTCGAAAGCTGACGAATTTGGATTTACAGCAATTCAAATATTTACAAGAAACAACAACCGATGGGCTTCCAAACCCCTCTCCGATAAAGAGATTACCGAGTTCAGAGAAAAACTTGCTAAGTCAAATGTAAAAGTTGTCGTCTCTCACGATTCTTACTTGATTAACCTTTGTGCAATCATTCCCGAAAATCTTGAAAAATCTTTAGCGGCGTTTAAGGACGAACTTGACAGATGCGAAATTCTCGGAATTCCATTTATGAATTTCCATCCCGGTTCTCACGGCGGTGCCGGCGAAGAAGAAGGCATAAAGAAAATTGCAGAGTCATTAAATATTGTTCATCAGGAAACGAAAGAATACAAAGTTAAAAGCATGCTGGAAGCTACTGCCGGACAAGGAAACGCGATTGGGTATAAATTTGAACAGCTAGCTAAAATAATTGAGCTTGTTGAGCAAAAAGAAAGAATGTGCGTATGCATTGATACTGCCCATATTTATGCGGCGGGATACGACATCAAAGACCCGAAACAATACAAGAAAGTAATGAAAGAGTTTGATGATATTATTGGATTGGATTTGCTAAAGTGCATTCACATGAACGACAGCAAGAAAGCTCTCGGCAGTCGCGTTGACCGACACGATCACATAGGTAAAGGTGAGATTGGTTTGGAAGGATTTACAAATATTATGAATGACAAGAAGCTTGAAAAAGTTGCAATGATTCTTGAAACGCCGAAAGGAAAAGAGCAACTGGAAGATTTGGAGAATGTGAAAACGCTTTTGAGTCTATGTAAATAAATTTAATTATAGATTGCTTGTATGTCAGGTCTAATTGGAAAAACAATTGACGGCTTCAATTTTTTGTCGATTATCGGCGAAGGTGGAATGGCGGTAGTTTATAAATCTTACGATTATAAACTTGAGCGCTATGTTGCCATCAAAGTTATCCATCCAAGAATCAGCCATTCTCTAATTTCACTTCAGAGATTTAAGAAAGAAGCTAGAAACCAGGCAAAGCTTTTGCACCCCAACATTATTGCTGTTTTAGATTTGATTAAAATCTCCTCTTCTGTTGGAATTGTTATGGAATATGTTGAGGGCGAAAGCCTTAGTCAACAACTAAAAAGGTATTCCCGGTTAGATTTTCCTAGGACTAAAGATATACTTAGACAGATGCTAATGGGTTTGAATTTTGCTCATTCAAACGGTTTCGTTCACCGCGATATTAAACCTTCCAATATTATTATTAGAAAAGATGGCCTAGTCAAAATTGCAGATTTCGGAATTGCAAAATCTTTTTCCGATTTAAGACAAATCAGCACCGCCTCAAATATTATTGGAACAGCTTATTATATGAGTCCAGAGCAAATTAATGGGAAACATCTTTCACACCATTCCGATATCTATTCGGTTGGGTGCACAGCATACGAAATGGTTACCGGCTATCCGCCATTTCATTTTTCTAACGAGTTCCAAATTTTGCAAGCACATTTGAAGGATGTTCACGCCCCGCTTGAAAATTGGCGGTCTGATCTTCCGCCGGCATTTATAAGTATTGTAAACGATTCTTTACAAAAAGACCCTAGAAACCGCCCCAAAAGTTGCGAAGTAATGATTAGAAGACTTGATTCGATTCCACAGATAAATTATTCACTTAGCTATATACCTCAGCACGAACAAAAAGTAACTCATAAGAAAACTAATTCAAATTATCTCTTCCTAAAAATCATCCTCGTATTAATTACAATACTCATATGTTTTTTCGTAATTAAAAATGTGAGGATCACCCACTTTGGGAAAGAAGATCCGGCAAACAATCAGCTTAATCCATTTAGTAGATAGCCGCGTTGACCAATACTGTCAGGTTAAGCAAATTGGATTTTCGACTTTAGTCACATTATTTGTGGCTAAAGCCGCTAATGTTTTTAATTTGTTCGCTGACCTAAAGGTCAGCACTATAGAAAGAATATCTCTTAACCTGACAGCCTTGGCCGCGTTGACCTCCACTATCATATCGGCAAAGGTGAAAGTGGCATGAAGGATTTACCAATGTATGAATGACAAGAGACTAGAAAAAGTTGCCTTGATTCTTGAAACGCCGAAAGGCAAAGAGCAACTTGAAAATTAAGAGAATGTGAAGACGCTTTTGGGTTTGACAAAAAAGGCTGCACTAAGCAGCCTTTTTGTAATGCCATTACTTAGGATTAATAACTTCAATCGCTTTTTCTAAATATTCGTCTCTATTTTCTTGTATAGCTTTTATTGTTCTCTTTACCGGAAATGTTGGTTTTATTCCAATTAAATGATGTTGAGTGCCATCATGTTTAATAACTTTCATGCCCGTCCACATTATTCTATAGCCGCCAACTAAGTTTATGAAATTCACATTTCCATTGGTACCGGCGGTCAATCCTCCAACAATTTCACCCAATTTATAATGTTCAACAATACCCATTACAGATTCACCATAGCTAACTACCGGCGGATCAACAATGTAAACAACTTTCCCTTTGAAGTGTGGTTCTTTAGGAGCTTGTGCCGGCCAACGACTTACTGAAAAAGTCATTTTTTCCCTATCCGGGTATATCACTTGAGGTATATTCCAGTATGCTGATTGGAATGGTTCACTAGCTAAATATGTCAATAAATCAGTCTCATTAATTCTTTTTAATTCTCTATTATTTTTCCCATCCCATCTTGTATCAAAAATAACTCCCTTAGCTTTGGCAAATACATTTATGCTATCC
>CAZEDR010000040.1:0-3141 GCA_964510975.1 uncultured Melioribacter sp.
GTAATCATCGAATCATGATCAATAGGATAAATGCACTTGTACTTTTTCAGAGCGTGAATAGCCATAAGCAATCGAAAATCTTCTGTTATCGAAAAGGGGATTTTTTCATAACCACCGATTTCATCGTAAACACTTTTTCTGTAAGACATGTTATTCCCAATCGCAGCTAGGGGTTTCCCTAAGTTGAGCGAACCGCCGGCAACAGTAAGCAGGAACAAAAAGTCAATCGCCTGCATTCCTTCAAACGCAGTTCTGTCTTGCTGAGTTGTAAATCCACCTACAAAACCAACATTCTTTTGATAATAAGAAACCAAAGTTTTTGCCCAGTTTGGATTTACAACACAATCGGCATCTGTAGTTAAAATAATTTCACCGGACGCAATTTTTATTGCGTTAGCTAACGCGTTTGTCTTCCCCTTTAAGTTGGCAATCGTTTTTTCCGGCTTGATCAGTTTGAACTTAGATTTGTCTTTTATAAACTCACTTATAATTTCGTTGGTTCTATCAGTTGAATGATCATCTACCAGAATAATTTCCAGTTTGCCTTCCGGAAAGATGAGTGAATTTAGAGACTGGATGCATTCAAGTATTTTGTCTTCTTCATTTCTAGCAGCTACAATTATCGAAGCGCTTGGAAGTTCATCATCCTTCAGCTTAGGGAATTTTTTAGCAGCACCGATTGTAAAAGCTACGAGCTGCAAAAAGTATAGCGAGACAGCAACCGCAAAGATTATTTCGAATAATGTCATTCAGAACCATGTAAAATTGCCGTGATAATTTAAGACCGTAAAAGTTATATTGCACGAGAAATTTTGGAAAGACGTGGACAAACTTAAACCGCTTAAGCGATTTGGTCAGAATTATCTGGTTGATAAAAACACGATTCAAAAAATTGTGAACCAGTTTGATCCGAAAACGGATGATACTATTGTAGAAATTGGCCCCGGACAAGGAGCGCTTACTTCATTTTTATCTAAAACCGTAAAAGACTATCGGGCAATTGAGATCGACAAGCGAGTTATTGATGATTTGAAGATGAGTTTTCCTACGGTTGAGTTTATAAACCAAGATTTCCTCGAAATAAACTTGCAAGATTTGGCTTCGGAGAAAAAACTTAGAGTAATTGGGAATATTCCTTACAACATTACTTCGCCGATTTTGTTTAAGCTGATTGAGGAGAGAGATTTTGTAAGTGACGCAATTCTAATGGTACAATATGAAGTTGCTAAGCGAATTGTTGGCAAGCCAAGAACAAAGGATTACGGAATTCTATCGGTACTAACGAATTACTTTGCGGATACCGAACTTTGTTTTAAAATACCGCCTACTGTGTTTTATCCAAAACCCAACGTTGATTCAGCAATTGTAAGTTTCAAATTCGGCAAGAAAATTTCTAGTGAGATTGATGAAAAACTCTTTGTTAAGGTAGTAAAAGCTGCTTTTGGAAACCGGCGTAAAACGTTGAAGAACTCATTAAGCAATAATTCTTTTGGCGATTTGAATTTTGACTTGCTTCCATTTGATTTTACCAGAAGAGCTGAAGAATTAACTATAGATCAATTTATTGAGCTTACCAAAATTATTCAGTCTTTAGACCGGTAAGTTTTCATCAACTCGTTTAATCGTTTCAACAATTAGAGAAAAGTATCTGTCTAGAGAGCAATTAGCGTCTTCATGTAAATAGCAAGTTCCCTTTTCATCTTGGTGGCAATTAACGCAGATTTTTTCCTTCACTAAATTATGGTAAACAGAAATATCGTCTGTTTCCGTGCTGTGGACAATCTCGAGTACAGAAGGTAAGAAATATTCTACGGCACAAGTTTCTTTATGTGATAGCGTACAACCGCCACGCTCGTTGGAATCAACACAAATTGCACAAACATTTTGTTTTATTGCTTTGAGATATTTATCCATATTTTTGCTCTGTTACTCTTAAGAAAAAATAGTTATAAGAAAGCATAGATGGAAGATCAAAATAAAAAAGTACAGGTAAGAAGGATTTTTGACTCGATTTCGCATCGTTATGATTTCCTTAATCACTTCTTGAGCGCGGGGGTGGATTTTTACTGGCGCAAAAAAGCTATTAAGCTCTCCCAGATGTCAAAAGATTCTATTTTACTGGATTTAGCATGCGGAACCGGAGATTTTGCTATCACCGCGAAAAATTCCGGCGTAGAAAAAATTTACGGAGGCGATTTATCCTTTAACATGCTTTCCCATTTTGCAAAAAAGGTTGATTGGATTAATGGAAGAATGCTAGAAACTGTTGCCGAACATCTGCCTTTTCAAAATGGATCATTTACAAATATTACTGTGGCGTTCGGCGTCCGTAACTTTTATGATATTCCAACTGCTTTTAAAGAGTTTCACCGAGTATTATCAAAAAAAGGAAGAGCAACCGTTCTCGAATTCCGCCTTCCGGAAAATAAACTTGTGAAAAACTTCTACATGTTTTACTTCAATAGGATTCTGCCTCTGATCGGAAGAATGATTTCCAAAGATCAAGAAGCGTATACTTATCTGCCGGAATCGGTCGGAGAGTTTGACAAAAAAGTTAACCTTGTAAAGATTTTTTCCGACTGCGGATTCGCAAGCGTTAAAAAATACTCGCTTACCTTTGGTCTCGTTCAAATTGTAATAGCCGAGAAATAAAGATGGCTGTTACAATTAATCCGGTTATCCTAACAGCTAAAGAGCTAGAAGTACACTTCGGCGAGCAAGTCATTCTAGATAAAGCATCACTTAGCATTCATGAGCAAGATAGAATTGGTCTTGTGGGAAGAAACGGCGCCGGCAAATCAACATTCTTAAAAATTATTTCCGGCATCATGCCTTGCGATTCCGGCGAAGTTGCAAAACGTCGTGATTTAGTTATTGGCTTTCTTTCTCAGGAGTTCACACTTGATGAGACAAAAAACGTTCACGAGAATATTTTAAGCGGCGCTCAGCAAGTTATAAATCTAATTGATGAGTATAAACAAACTCCTTTCGATTCTCCTAATCACGAAAAACTTCAGATCAAGATTGAAGAACTTGACGGGTGGAATCTTGAGAAGAATATTGATTTGTTAATGAAATCGTTAAACGCTCCGTCAAAAGAAAGGATGGTTGCTACTCTTTCCGGCGGTGAAAAGAGACGTG
>CAZEDR010000040.1:3151-12554 GCA_964510975.1 uncultured Melioribacter sp.
AATTATCTCGCTGGCTATTCCGGTACATGCATATTCGTAACTCACGACCGTTATTTCCTTGACAGAATTGCTAACAGAATAGTTGAGTTATCAAACGGCACTTTTTATTCTCATCAAGGCAATTACACAGATTATTTGATTAACAAATCTCAGCGACAAGCAATTAAAGAAGTCGAAGAGAAAAAGCGGCAAAATTTTCTTCGCAGAGAACTTGAATGGGTCGTTCGAGGTCCGCGGGCACGAAGAACAAAATCTAAAAGCAGATTAGATACTTATTACGAAGTGGAAGCCCAGCAAGTAACAGAAGTTGAGCTTGATGTTGAGATGATTATTCCGCCGGCAGAAAAACTTGGCAACAAAATATTAGAACTGAAGAATGTTGGAATTGAATTAGGAGGAAGAACATTATTCAGCAGTTTCAATTATGCGTTTCCAGCCGGTAAAAGAATTGGTGTGGTTGGTAAAAACGGAACCGGAAAAACAACTTTGCTTAAGATTTTGCTAGGCGAAATTTCTCCAACGATGGGTCAGATAGATTACGGTGAAAAAACTGATTTCAATTATGTTGATCAATCGCGTTTGCTTCTAAACGATGAAGATACTGTAATTAAAGCCATTGGTGAAGGAAATGATTACGTGAAATTCGGCAAGCAGCAAATGGGTGTGTGGACATACTTACGCAGATTTCTTTTTACCGATGACAGAATTAACACTTTGGTCGGCAGACTATCTGGCGGAGAGAAAAGCAGATTGACACTCGCTAGAATTCTTAAAAACGGGGGCAATTTCTTACTTCTAGATGAACCAACTAACGATCTCGATCTGCCGACACTTCGTGTGCTGGAAGAAGCTCTTCTCGGCTTCGATGGCTGCGTTGTTGTAGTTAGTCACGATAGGTATTTCTTAAACAGAGTTTGCAATGGAATAATTGCACTTGAAGGAGATGGACAGATTCACTTCAGCGAAGGCGATTATGATTATTATCTTCAAAAGAGAAAACTTAGACAGACAGAAAATGTTGAGCAAAGTCTGAAGCAGAAAAAAGAAGTGGTTAGAGAAAAGCCGAAGGTTAGAAAGCTTACTTGGAAGGAATCTAAAGAACTTGAAACGATGGAAGAGAATATTTTGAATGCTGAAGCTGAGGTTGAAAGAATTGAGGCAATATTTTCTTTACCGGATTTTTACACAAAGTTTGCTTCACAAACTGTTGAGTTGAATAAACAGCTTGAAGAAGCGAAGCAAAAAGTAAAATCGCTTTACGAGCGGTGGGAAGAATTGGAAAAGATTAAAAATTCCAATTGATATCTGCATAGTGTCATGCCAGCGCAAGCAAGCATTCACAGTGTGAATACTTCTTGTAAAACCGCTTTGAAACTTCAAGTAGTGACTGGATTATATCTCCATCAAATTATTTTCTCCTCTTAATTTACATATTGGGTACCTATTTTTTTAACTTGAATCTATCTTTATTCTAGTTGCACTCTGACTTTGAAAAAAAAGTAGCCAAAAAACTTTACTTGAATAAGAAGTCTTGTGTGATTATCTGATTTGATAGTTAAAAAAAATCTTGACAATTAGAAGCTCAACTTAATAAGTTGATATCAGAATAATCTTCTTCCCGTTCTTTCTACAATTTCCGTTTTATTGTTGTGAAAAATATTCTTGATAAAACTTGGTGAAGTTATACCAACTTTGATAAATATTGGTCATTCAAAACGGCGCATTTGATGAATTCCAGCTATAGTATTTCTATTTATACAAATACTTTATTAAGTACAACACTCATATTTTATTATTGTCAATTCCCCTTCACGCCCCTCTATATTATAACATCACTTTTAAAAGTTGATTTTAGAAACATCATAATAAAAATGTTGCTTACTCCTTTCCGCCGCGTTAATAGATAGCAAACTCGAAAAGTTAAGGGCTAATACTATCGTTGAATGATTAAAAATAAATTCAAAGGGATGCAATATGAAAAAAAATCATGGAATTACTCGTAGGGAGTTTGTTCGATGGGCAGTTGCAGTTCCAGCTTCGCTGAGTTTAACAGAAGGATTCTTTAACAACTTATCTGCCGCAATTGAAGATGCAATCAAAGAATATCCTATTATCTGGCTACAAGCATCTACATGCAGCGGTTGTTCAGTTTCGGTGATTAATACAATCCACCCAAGTATTAAAAATGTGATTCTAGAACAAGTTCTGCCTGGCAACAAGCTAACATTAAATTATCACGGAACCTTAATGGCGGCAACAGGAAAACTCTCAATTGATGCGGCACGTGATGCTGCGAATAAGTTCAAAGGGAAATATGTATTGGTTATGGAAGGAGCTATTCCTACAAAAGAAGATGGTATTTTTGGTACAATCGGTGAAGAGAATGGTAAGCCGGTTGCCATGCTAAAGTGGGTAGAATTTCTTGGACAAAATGCAATGGCTGCACTCGCAGTTGGAACCTGTGCTACCTATGGTGGATTTCCGTCTGCCGAGCCGAATCCTACAGGAAGTGTTGGACTTATGGAAGTTTTCAAAATTCTTGATATTAAAACGCCGGTAATTAATATTCCCGGATGTCCATGCCATCCCGATTGGTTTATAGGCACAGTTGCAAAAATACTATTGTATGGTATGCCAAAACCAAAAGAGCTGGATGAACAAGGTCGGCTTAAATTGTTTTTCAATCGTTCTGTTCATAGCCGATGTATCAATCGCGATTATTTGGATGATGGAGTTTTTGCATCAAAATTTGGCGAAGAGGGATGCTTGCTTGAACTTGGTTGCAAAGGACCTTTTACATACGCTGATTGTCCTATCCGGCTTTGGAACGGAAGTACGAACTGGTGTATTAACGCAGGAGCGCCTTGTATCGGATGCACTGAAAAAGGATTCCCGGATGCTCATTCACCAATTTATCAGAGGAGATAATAATTATGAACATTTTAAAAACGAAAGTCACTATTGATCCCTTGACAAGAATAGAAGGACATCTGAACATTGAAGCAACCATAGAAAATAAAAAAGTGGTTGATGCAAAAGCAGCAGGAACTCTTTACCGGGGATTCGAACAAATTCTTATTGGACGAAATCCTTTAGATGCAGTTCAGATTACACAACGCTTCTGCGGTGTATGTCCAACTCCACATGCAATAGCTTCGGCGCAAGCGCTCGAAAATGCTTTTGGTATAATGCCTCCGCCGAACGGTCGTATCATTCGTAATATTATGCAGGGCGCAAATAGCATTCAATCTCATATACTTCATTTTTATCACCTTGCTTCGTTGGATTATTTCCGTGGTCCTGATTTACCTCCGTTTATTCCCCGTTACGAATCTGACTATCGCGTTCCTAAATCTGTGCAAGATGCTCTTACAAATCACTATATACAAGCATATCAAATAAGATTGAAAGCACATGAGCTTTGTGCCATTTGGTCAGGTAAAATGCCCCACATGGCTTCAATTGTGCCCGGCGGAGTTACCATTCGTCCTCGTCTTGATAATATCACCACTTCACTATGGCGGCTGAAAGAATTAAAGGACTTTATTGATAATGTTTATATTCCTGATGTTAAGATTATTGCAGAAATATATCGTGATTATTTACAGATTGGAGCCGGATGCAAAAGATATCTTTCTTATGGCATTCTTGACCTCGACGACGAACCCGATGTAACTAAAAGAAAACGTCTCATCCCGATGGGAAGGATGGATGAAGTTGCTCTTGAAAAAGTAGATCCGTTAAAGATAACTGAAGATGTTAAATCATCATGGTACAGTTCACCGAGTCATCTTCATCCTGGTAACGGGGAAACCGTTCCGAACCCACACAAAAATGGTGCATATAGCTGGCTTAAATCGCCGCGTTATGATGGAAAAGTATATGAAGTTGGTCCATTGGCGCGTATCGCATTAGCATATAAACGCAAGTCTGATCCTACTGTTGTAAAACTTGTTGACGATACATTGAATCATTTTCAAGTTGGGCAAGATGCACTTTATTCTGTGATGGGAAGGCACATCGCCAGAGCATTAGAATGTAAAATTATCGCTGATCAGCTGGAAAAAATGATCATGGATGTTAAACTTGAAGAAGCTGTTTGTACAGATCATAAAATTCCAGATTCGTCGCAAGGAATGGGACTCTGGTGTGCAGCACGCGGCGCTTTAGGACATTGGATAGAAATAAAAGGAGGAAAGATTTCAAAATACCAAACAGTTGTACCTACTACCTGGAATGCGTCACCAAAGGATGATAAAGGGCAACCGGGTCCAATTGAGCAGGCTTTAATCGGAGAAACTGTTGAAGACACAGAAAATCCGTTTGTACTTGCAAGAATCGTACGTTCATTTGACCCGTGCATTGCATGTGCTGTCCATATTATTGAGCCGGGCGATTCAGTTAAAAAATTTCGGTTGAGTTAAAGTGCAAGATAAAATATTAGTGCTGGCTGTAGGAAATATTCTCTTAATGGATGAAGGAATTGCGCTGCATGTTCTTAATAGACTTCGTTCGATGGATCTACTCCCGGAAATTGAGTTGCTTGATGGAGGAACAGGCGGCTACGAATTAATTAATTTCATCCGTGGCAGGAAAAAAGTTTTCATTATCGATTGTATTAATATTAATGAACAAGTTGGTTCTGTAGTTACTGCAACACTTCAAGAAATTGATTTAACAAATAATTTTTTTGTTTCGTGTCATCAAGGCGGGCTGACCGAACTTCTTCAACAGTCTATGCTGCTAACGCCGCTACCGGAAATTTTTATTATCGGGATCGTTCCGGAAGAAATCAATAAGATGGGGATGCAGCTTAGCAGTACTCTGGAATCAATGCTTGAAAGTATTGTTTCTAAAGTTTATAAAATAATCATGAAAGAGATTTCGAAGATTTGAAGACTTTGCTTCATTATAATAAAAAGGCATTTTTGTTTTCGATCCAAGGTAACATAGACAGAAATATCTAAGGTGAAAAAATGTGTTTAGCTATACCGGGTAAGATCGTTTCTATAGACAGCTCCAATCCCGAGCTCAAGATGGCAAAAGTAAATTTCGGCGGAATAATTAAAGAAGCATGTGTTCAATTTCTTGACGATGTTTCCGTTGGAGAATATGTAATTGTTCATGCAGGTTATGCACTAAATAAAGTTAATGCCGAAGAAGCAGAGGAAACTGTTCGTTTTCTCAATGAACTGAACAATCTTCTTGACGAATAAATGAAATTTATAGATGAATATAGAGCCTTGAAATCAGTGGAAATATTATCGAGACAGATCAAAAAAGTAGTCTCTCGACACTGGTCTATTATGGAAATTTGCGGCGGGCAAACTCATTCTATTATGAGATATGGAATTGAAGACCTCCTGCCCAAACAAATAAGTCTCGTTCATGGTCCCGGCTGCCCCGTCTGTGTTACACCGCTGGAGATGATTGACAAAGCAATTGCGATTTCATCAAATGAGAATGTAATATTGACATCTTTCGGGGATATGCTGCGTGTTCCGGGATCGAAACATGATTTGCTGGGTGTTAAAGCAAATGGCGGAGATGTGCGGATTGTTTATTCCCCTCTCGATGCGTTAAGAATTGCAGAAGGAAATTCTTGCAGAAGGGTTGTCTTCTTTGCAGTAGGATTTGAAACAACCGCACCTGCTGTTGCAATGACTATACTGGAAGCTAAAAGGAAAGGAATTAAAAATTTTTCGATTCTTTGTTCGCATGTTCTTGTTCCGCCCGCAATTGAATTGTTACTCTCTTCGGATGATTGTAGGATTCAAGGAATTCTTGCAGCGGGACATGTTTGCACGGTGATGGGATATAAAGAATATATTCCCCTAGCGGAAAAGTATCACGCACCTATTGTTGTTACCGGATTTGAGCCGGTTGATATTCTGTTCGGAATATTGATTTGTGTAAAGCAATTAGAAGAAGGGAGTTTTAAAGTAGAGAATCAATATAAGCGGGTCGTAACAGAGAACGGAAACATTAAGGCAAAAAAAATTCTAGAAGAAGTTTTTGATAAAGTGGATAGGAAATGGCGCGGTATAGGAACAATTCCCAGAAGCGGTTATTCATTAAAAGAAAGCTTTAATGATTATAGTGCTGAAAAAATCTTTGATGTAGAAGATCATGAACAAAACGAACCTGCACTTTGTATTGCCGGTGAAGTATTAAAGGGAGTTAAGAAACCAATTGAGTGCCCTGTATTCGGAAAAGAATGCAAACCCGAAACTCCCATTGGAGCTCCTATGGTATCTTCCGAAGGAGCTTGTTCGGCATATTATCTTTACGGAAAAAGTAAATTTTTAATTGACCCGGGTAATCGAGAACTATGTTAGAAAAACAAAAAATAAATATTGCCAACGAATTTTCATGTCCAATACCTAAGAGCGAGTACGAAAAAATTATACTGGCTCACGGCAGCGGTGGAAGTCTTTCACACCATCTTATTACGAAAATGTTTTTGCCGACGTTTGACAATGCAATATTGAACAACCAACATGACAGCGCTATTCTCTCTATTGGCAAAAACAGATTGGCTTTCACAACAGATTCGTATGTTATACAACCGATTTTTTTCCCTGGCGGAGATATTGGCAAGCTTGCTGTAAATGGAACAATAAACGATTTATCCGTAGCTGGTGCGCATCCGCTTTATATATCATTGGCATTTATTATCGAAGAGGGATTCCCGGTTAACGATTTATGGAAGATAGTTGTTTCTATTAGTGAAGCTGCACATAATGCCGGGGTTGAAATTGTCACCGGTGATACTAAAGTTGTCGAAAAGGGAAAGGGAGACAAAATATTTATCAACACTTCGGGAATCGGAATTATTGAAAATGAAGTTGACACATCACCTAAGAATTGCAAAGATGGAGATGCAATTATTATAAATGGAAGTATCGCTGATCATGGTATTGCCATTATGTCTTCGCGCGAAGGGCTTTCGTTTGAGACAAAGATTGTAAGCGACACGGCACCCTTAAATGAATTAATTAGTTCTGCATTAAGTACATCTAATAACATTCATGTAATGAGAGACCCCACACGAGGCGGAATTGCAAGCACTTTGAAAGAAATTGCAATGGCAGCCCAGGTTGGAATTGAGATTGACGAAAAAGAAATTCCTATCAAAGAAGAAGTAAAAGGTGCATGCGAGATTTTGGGATTCGACCCTCTTTACATAGCAAACGAAGGAAAGGTGGTTATATTTGTCTCTGAGGAAGATAGCAGAAAAGTATTGACTTCAATGAAATTACATCCGCTTGGTAAGGAATCACGTATTATCGGAAGAGTAGTAAAAGAACATCCCGGAATCGTTTTAATGAAGACGCTAATCGGCGGAAAGCGTGTAGTTGAAATGATTGCTAGCGAGCAGTTGCCAAGAATTTGTTAATAGGTACTGTTAGCAAATTACAATTCGAATTTAACTTGACTCATTCCCCTTGTCAATAATTCATTTGCAACCAAAACCTGTCCGAAAGAGATTCCACCATCATTAGTCGGGATATTGGAATGAGAGTAAACATTAAAGCCTAATTGCAGTAATTTATTTTCCATCAATACTAGTAAAAACTCATTTTGAAAAACGCCACCGCTTAAAATTATATTGTTGATTTTTGTTTCCGTCCGGATATTCTCAGCTTTTTTTACAAGAAGCAGAGCAAATGTTTTATGAAACCGCGCACTGATAATTGAAACTGGAATTTTGTTAATGGAATCTTCAAAAACATTTCTAATTAATCTTTTTAGCGGAATTATCTTTGATCCAAGTTCTTTCTCATTGATTTCATACGGTTCTACTTCCATAGATACAATTTTATGCATGAACTCAATAGCGGCTTGAGCTTCATATCGAATTATCTTAGGTCCGTTGCATATTACCGAGACTGCATCAAACAATCTACCCGCGCTACTTGTAAGCGGTGAATTGATTTTTTTATCTAGCATCTGTAAAACAATTGCGGAGTTTAACTCATTAAAAAAATCAAGCGGAGGAAGTTTGCATTCAAAAGAATGATAAAGATAACTTAATGCAATCCGCCAAGGTTCTTTAATTGCAGTATCGCCGCCCGGAAGTGGAAACTGTTCTAAATGAGAATAACGTCTTACGCTTGTGTAATTGCCGACCAAAATTTCCCCACCCCAAATTGTGTTATCTAAACCGTAACCGGTTCCGTCAAGTATTATTCCGATTGCATCCTCTTCAAGATTATTTTCACCCATACATGCTGCCATGTGTGCATGATGATGCTGAACACCAAATGAGGGAAGCGTGTTTTCTTCTTTCGCCCAGCGTGTAGATAAGTAATCGGGATGCAAATCATAAGCAGCAAACTCTGCTTTGCAATCTGCTATCTTTTGCAGGTAATCAATTGTCTCTTTGAAAAATTTATGAGCCGAATAGTTTGTTAAATCACCAATGTGTTGGCTTACAAAAACTTTGTCTTCTTTGAGTAAACTGATTGTGTTTTTTAATTCTGCACCAACTCCAAGAATGGCAAATCCCTTTTTCTTGATTAAGAAGGGTCGCGGAACAAAACCACGGCTTCTCCGGATAATTCTTGGTTTGTTATTCAGATGAATAACAATGGAATCATCGGCTCTAATAAGTATATCACGGTTATGAAAGAGAAATGAATCGGCAATTTCAGAAAGCCTTTCGGCAACACCTTCATTTGTTATCTCAATCGGTTCTTCGGAAAAATTTGCGCTTGTCATAACAAGAATAGATGGTCGGTTCTTCGAAAATTTTTCGAACTCACTAAAAAGAATGTGTTGAAGAGGGGTGTAAGCTATCATCACTCCTAATCTATTATTGCGGGGTGCAACAAACACGGATATGTTACAATTTTTCTTCTTCAACAAAAGAATTGGTCGGATGAAATTTGCTATATGACTTTTTTCTTCATCGCTTAAAAAAACCAATTCAGTTAACGAGCCGACGTTTTGCACCATTACTGCCAGCGGCTTTTCTTCGCGCAGTTTTCTTTCGCGCAAAACTTTTACCGCTCTATCGTTATAAGCGTCAACTGCAAGATGAAAGCCACCCAGACCTTTAATTGCAACAATTTTCCCATCCGATAAATCTTGTGCAGCTTGTTTAATTGCCTCATTTGATTCAATGACCGAAGCGTGTTCATTTTTTTGATACCAAACTTTCGGTCCGCACTTCGGACAGGCATTGGGTTGAGCATGAAATCGTCTATTATCTTTATTGCGATATTCTTTTTCGCATTCATCGCACATTTCGAAATTTTTCATAGTTGTGTATTTGCGATCATAAGGGATAGTTTCAATAATTGTTAATCTCGGTCCGCAATTAGTACAATTAATGAAAGGATAAAGATACCGGCGATTCTCTGGATCAAATAGTTCACTGAGACAGTCGTCGCAAATA
>CAZEDR010000040.1:12564-17398 GCA_964510975.1 uncultured Melioribacter sp.
ATTAGTGTTTGATTACCTCTTTCTCTGGATGATGAAACAATTTCAAATTGTTTTGATTTCTTAATCGGAATAGAATGAGCTTCAAGCTGGATTATTTCCGACAGAGGAGGAGCTTTTTTGCGAAAATCTAGCATAAAATTTTCTATATCGTCTTCTACTCCCTCTGCTTCAATCTCCACACCTGCCTGAGAATTACGTACAAAGCCGGTTAATCTAAATTCACCAGCTAATCTTGATACAAACGGGCGGAACCCAACGCCCTGAACGATCCCGCTTACTTTTATTTGTAATCGGATAATCTCTTTTGAATGCAACTATAAGCTCGAAATAATGTTATTTTTTCTTTATTAATGCTTTCAACCAATCATACCATTCTTCCATTCCTTCACCGGTCTTAACAGAGAGTTGAATTAATTCCAGATGATGGTTTATTTGAAGTGCATATTGTTTTGTTTTTTCTATATCGAAATCAACATAAGGAAGTAAATCAATTTTGTTGATGATACAAAGATGTGATGAAGCAAAGATTGTTGGATATTTGATTGGTTTGTCATCACCCTCTGTTACACTGATAATAACAATACGTTTCTTTTCTCCAAGATCAAACAAAGAGGGGCAAACAAGATTACCAACATTTTCTATCATGATTACAGAATTGTTTTCAGCTTCTAGTTTTTTAATTGCCTTATTAATCATATCTGCATCAAGATGACATCCGTAGCCGGTGTTTATTTGAATAGCGGGTGCCCCGACCTTTTCAATCCGCATCGCGTCATTTGTTGTCTGCTGGTCACCTTCAATTACAAAAAATTTTATTTCGTTTTTTAATTCAAGAATTGTTCTTTCGAGCAAGCTTGTTTTTCCGGAACCCGGTGAACTAACTAGATTAGCAGCAAAAATATTTTTCGCTTCAAAATATCCCCGGTTTCGTTCAGCTAATAGATTATTCTTTCTAAGAATGTCGGTTTGAAGTCTTATTGTTCTACCATGCTGATGAGATTCACTACCGTGATCATGAGGATGACTGTGTGTATGCGAATGTACACTCTCTAAATTTTCATGTTCGTGCTTCGATTCATCGTTTGAATCACCAGGCTTAATGATATTTACTTCATCATCCAGCTGACCACACCCGCATGTCTCACACATACCAACTCCTGTTTATGCAACGTTTATTGATTTTATTTGAAGTTCTTTACCGCGTACTACATGAAACTTCAGTGAAGAACAAGTCGGACATGGTTCATATAACGTTGTGAGAGTATAAGTGGAATTACATTCTGTGCACCGAGCTGTTGCTTGAATGGGGATAATTTTGATTTGAGTTCTTTCGAGAGAAGATCCTTTGACTGCAGCTTCAAGCGCAAGCTCAAGTGCAGAGATTTCAACACCGGAAATAGAACCTATTTCTATTTCGATACTATTAATACTTCTAGCTTCGGCACGCAATGCTTCTTCACTTACTATATCTATGATATTCAGAGCGATTGACATCTCATGCATCAAAAACTCTCGGTAATATTCTTGCCAATAAATACTACTTAAAAATAATAAATTCGGACTTGTATTAGACTATTATTATCTTTTTTCATGAATACAAAAAAAAGAATATGATTGTCCTGATGAGATTAATATCTTAATTTGTATAAAAGTTATTTACTAGTAAAAACTATTATCTCACTCATACTACCGAGTATGATATGTCTGCAGAAATAGAAATTCTGTCCATCGCCGCAGCTTCAATAGGTTTTCTTCATACAGTCTTTGGACCCGATCACTATATTCCATTTGTTATGTTATCCAAAGCCGGTAAGTGGTCAATGACTAAAACAATATTAATCACAATTCTATCAGGATTGGGACATGTACTAAGTTCGGCAATAATCGGTTTGATTGGAATTGTATTGGGAATAGCTGTTAATAAGTTAGAAATTTTTGAAGAGATTAGAGGGAATATCGCCGGCTGGCTCTTGATTGTATTTGGACTTCTTTATTTTATTTGGGGATTGCGCCAATCGTTCAGGAATAACATACACTCACATACTCATTCGCACGAGAACGGTGGCGTTCATTCACATAATCACAATCATAATAATGAACATTTGCATCCGCATGAAAATGACAATAAAAATAATATTAATGCGTGGGCGATATTTGCAATATTTGTATTTGGTCCATGTGAACCATTAATTCCTTTATTGATGTATCCTGCCGTTAAAGTTAGTTGGGTCGGATTGACAGTTGTGACAATAGTTTTTAGCGTAGTTACTATTGCAACCATGTTAACAATTGTTTTTTTTACTATAAAAGGAATAAATCTGTTGCCTATGGCAAAATTGGAAAAGCATATGCATGCAATTGCTGGCGTTTTAATCATTATGAGCGGATTAGCAATCCAATTCTTGGGTTTATAAAATCAGCTTGAACTAGCTAAGCACAAGGTTAAATCTCTTTACGAGCGGTGGGAAAGAATTGGAAAAGATTCGTGATCAGAAATAACCGACAAAATCTTTGTATGTATTTGATTGTAAATCCCAAAAGATTAGCTGACGATACAAACCATTTACGCAGATAAATCTTTAAGCCATTGTGAAGCATTCAAAACATTGATCCCGTTTGCGGTTTTATTTTGTTTAAGATTATGAACTAGCTGAATACTTTGTACATCCGGGAATCTATCCGAAAAGTATTTTAACGCCGGTGCCGCTTTATCATCGCTCAATTTTACTTCTATTAGCTGGGTTAATTCACCGTTCTTTGAAATTGCAAAATCTACTTCCTTGTTATCTTTATTCCTAACATAGTTAAGCTCAACATCTTCGCCATAAGCATCAAAAAGAAACTGAGTGTTTTTTAGCAAGTGAACAGCAACGGTATTTTCTAGCTTGATGCCCTCATCTCCATCTACAAAGGATGAATCATAAAAATAAACTTTTGGTTCTTTTAGTATTGATCTTGCAACGTTTTTATGAAATGGACGAACAAGAAAGATCAGGTAAAGGCTTTCTAAAATTTGTACATATTTTTTAATAGTGTTTGGAGCTGCTTGTAAATCAGTTGAAATGGAATTATAAGATAACGGAGCGCCAACTTTTGATCGAAGCAGCTGCAGCAAAAGTTTCATGGTTTTTAGCTCGGTTATTCGGCTGAATTCCAGTATATCTTCCCTAATTATATCCGAGTAGTATTGATTTCTCCACCTCGAATTATCAACTGCCGCTTTTTCCTTATCTTGATTTAGCCCGTTAAGGAATGGCTCCGGAAAAGCACCGCAAACGTTTAATGTATCAAGTGCATTGTAGGGATTGGGAAAATATTCTGCAATTTCTTTTACCGAAAGTGGGCTTAACCTTAAATGCAGATACCTTCCAGCAAGTGAATCTCCTGACTGCCTAAATGTATCCAACCGGGCACTCCCGGTTACAAGTATTGATTGAAAATCCGGTTTGGAATCATAAACACCTTTTATGAAGCTTTTCCAGTTCTTCATTTTGTGAATTTCATCGAAGACCAGCAAATCGGTGTTATTTGCCCAGTTCATATCTTTAATAATTTTAAGATCATTGATATTATCGAAGTTGAGATATTGAGGCGAGATAAATTTTTCCATTACTTGTTTTGCAAGATAGGTTTTACCTACCTGGCGTGGACCAGTTATAAAAACAAGTTTTTTCCTCAAGTCATCCAGTATTTGGTCAAAAATGTATCTTTTCATACAGCTAAAGTATCAGCGTTTTGCAAAATAGTCAAGACTTTTTTGCAATATTGTGCATTATGGTCGAACGAAAAACCTCCAATTCTTCATATAAAATGTTTTATAGCGCAGTATTCTTCAAACTGCGGCAGCTTATTACTATCGTGTAGATGACTAAAAATCTTGCTCTACCAGCTAAAAAAGTATTTGTGGAAACACAAATTCTTTTTGAAGGCAGCACGGAAAATGTTGAATGCAGTGCCGTAAGTTGAACGGATTGAATCGATTTTTTCTTCGCCGGATTTCTATTCAAAGTTCGCGATTCGAACTGCTGAGCTAAACAAACAACTTGAAGTAGAAAAAAAATCTCTTTACGAGCGGTGGGAAGAATTAGAAAAAATCAAATCGCTTCTGTAGGGTCGAGTCTCAAACTCGACCGTTTTATGAGGAAGGGTCTGAGACTTTTCACTACTAAAAGAATTATAAGAGAGAAATAAATTAGAATCACCCGCCAAGGCTAATTCTCGGACCAAACAACATCTGCAGCAGTACTAGTCCAAACACAGTCCATAGAGCACCAAAAATGATTTTCCCACTATCAACTCGATAAGCATAAAATTTTTCTACTTCTGAAAAATAAATTTTTCGAGTTATTCCTCCAGAATCAAGATAGATAAGATGATCATTTGTTATTGTTAACAGTTGATTTTCGCCCGTATTGAATCGAACTTCAGTCTTATCCTTTAGTTTTATTTTTGATACTTCAACAGTACCGTTAACCTTACCCATTTCAATCGGCAGATTCGAATAACATCCACTGAGATTAGTTAAAATCAATAATGTGCAAATGCCGCAAAATGCTCTTGAAACAAAAATCTTCTGTGTCATAAACTATCCCGCCACTTAATTATTCTTACTTGCAATTTCCTCAACTTTGAGGAAGGGTATTAGACCCTTCACTATAAAAATCAATTATTTATTCTTCTTCTCAATCTCTTCAACCTTGTTTCGTTTGTGATCTGAGACTCCAACTATCAAACCGAGTGAAGTTACAGCCGCGCCAATAATTTGAAAGAGCGTTACTTCCTTTCCAAATAGAAACATTACCTTCTTTGAAAATAGAAAGAGCATGTTTAATTT
>CAZEDR010000041.1:0-17336 GCA_964510975.1 uncultured Melioribacter sp.
CCGTTTTGTTTGTTTTGTAATATGCTGAAGTTAGGTCCAAAATATTTTAACTCCCACTTCAACTAAAGAATTTAATTCTCAAATATCAACCCATATAATTCCTCTTAATTAGACTTTTCCTCCACAAAAGCGCTGTCGTTTCAATTAAAAAAGTAACCGCATTACTCACCTTCAATATTAGTTTTATCGTTGCTATATTTAGGTCAAAATTATTGAAGAACATGAATCAGCCCGATGTACGTGTTGGAGTGTTGACGGAAAAGGAAATCCGCTTTGATCTTTACGGCGACTTTTCAGTCCGCGGTTACGAAAAAAAATTCAGCGGTAAGTTTACAGCCAAACTCGCCGGAGATTTAATCACTCTTTTCCATGATAAGAAAGAAGTTCTTTCTGCTAAGGAAGTTTCATTTATCCCGAACGATCTGGAAATAGAATCATTTCTTCTTCGAGATGTAGTTATTGGAATTAACTTCCACTGGCAGAAAAAAGAAAACCAGCGTTTCCGCGGTAAGCTCAATCTTATAATTGAAGGAGACAAAATCACTGCGGTTAATATTCTTCCTCTGGAAGATTACTTAACAAGTGTTATCTCTTCCGAGATGAGTCCGAACTCATCCGTTGAACTATTGAAAGCACACGCAATTGTTTCCCGCGGCTGGCTTCTTGCACAGCTCGCGAAGAAAAAAACACACACTAACACAATGATTGAAAACGCATCGGAAGATGAAGTAATCCGATGGTACGATAGAGAAGACCATATTAATTTCGATTTCTGCGCTGATGATCACTGCCAGCGTTATCAAGGAATTACAAAAATTATTAACGACCACGCAACAACCGCAATCTTTGAAACGCGCGGCTTGTTCTTAACATACAACGATAAAATTTGCGATACCCGCTACTCAAAAAGCTGTGGCGGAATTTCGGAAGCATTTGAAAACTGCTGGGAAGACACTCCGCACAAATATCTTTCTCCGATTATTGATTACAAGTTTGAGCTTGACGGTTACGAAACCGACTTAACCAAAGAAAATTTTGCCGAGAAGTGGATAAAGAGTTCGCCTCACGCATTCTGCAACACAACAGATAAAAAAGTTCTCTCTCAAGTGCTTGTGGATTTTGACCGCGACACAAATGATTTCTTCCGTTGGAAAGTAGAATACACACAAGAAGAAATTGCCGGATTAATCAATACAAAAAGTGGTTTTGATTTCGGCGACATTCTCGATCTCGTTCCGGTTAGCAGAGGCGCATCAGCGCGTCTTATCAAGCTAAAAATTGTCGGCACTAAAAAAGCTTTAACAATAGGCAAAGAGCTTGAAATAAGAAAAGTTCTTTCCAAAACGCATCTTTATAGTTCAGCCTTCATAGTTCAAAAAGAAAATATTGTTAGCGGCGTTCCGCAAAAATTTACTTTGCTTGGCGCAGGCTGGGGACACGGAGTTGGGCTTTGCCAAATAGGCGCGGCCGTAATGGGAGAAAAAGGTTACACGTTTGATGAAATTCTCAAGCATTACTTCCGCGGCGCAACGATTCAAAAAGGATATGAATGAGAGTACTTTTCACTTGTCTTTCCCAAAGTTGGGGCGGTATGGAAATGTACGCTTTAACTACGGTTAAGCAGCTCCTCAAACATAATATCGAAACCGAACTCGCTTGCTTTCCAAATTCGCGGCTTCATGAAGAAGCTGTTAAGGAAAATATTACGGTTCATACGTTTCATTTCAAGTCATATTTCAATCCAGATTCAGTCATCAAACTTTCTTCTTTGATAAAGAAAAAATCTTACGATGTAATCGAATGCGGCAGCTCGAAAGATTTGTGGCTTGTGGTTCCGTCGTTAAAATTATTAAACTCTACAATTCCCTTATTTCTCTTAAAACAAATGGGTTCTTTCATAATCAAGAAAGATTTTTTGCACAGATGGATATACCGCCGCGTTACAAAAGCGTTCGCAATCAGCAATATGATTGCGAAGAATCTTGAGGAAACAACCCCGCTTACCAAAGACAAAATTATTTTACATCACAATGCAATTGACACAACCAAGTTTGACCCGGCAAAGATTGATCGGACAAAAGTGAGAAAAGAATTTTCGGTTGATGACGATCAACTTTTAATTGGAATGATTGCAAGATTCAGCCCCGGCAAAGGACACGAGGAATTTCTTACAGCGGTTAATCAACTTAGCGATCATCATTCAAATGTAAAATTTATGATTGTAGGCGAAGCAAGCCGCGGCGAAGAAAGTTACGCGCAGAAAATAAAATCGCTTGCCGGCGAACTTAACATTTTAGATAAAATAATTTTTACCGGATTCCGTAAAGACACGCCGGAAATCTTAGCCGCACTCGATATTTTTATTTTCCCTTCACACGATGAAGCTTTTGGAATTGCACTTGCTGAAGCACTAAGTATGGGCAAGCCTTCGGTCTGCTCAAACTTTGCCGGAGTTCTTGATATTGCTGTTGATAACGAAACATCTTATATGTTTGAAAAAGGAAACGGCATTGATCTAGCTGATAAAACAGAGAAGCTTATAATCTCAAAAGAAACGCGCGAACGGTTTAGCATAGCCGCACGTAAAAGAGCTGTTGAAATGTTCGATATAGAATTATTCACCCAAAAATTAATTAATCACTTTAAGCTAAGCAGATGACCTTTCTTAATCCCGCGGTATTATTTGGCTTGTTCGCGGCTGCGATTCCTATTGTTCTGCACTTTTTAAACTTGCGCAAGCTAAAGACAATTGAGTTTAGCACTCTTGCTTTCTTAAAGGAATTGCAGAAAACAAAAATCCGCAGAATTAAACTTAAGCAATGGCTGCTGCTTCTTATTCGCGTTTTAATTATTCTGTTTCTAGTTATGGCATTTGCGAGACCTACACTAAAAACTATTTCTTTAGGCGATTCTTCGGCGGCGAAAACAACTGCCGTGATAGTTTTAGATAACACTTTCAGCATGTCTGTTGTTGGAGAAAAAGGTTCGCGGCTCAACAACTACAAACAAATTGCCAAGAACTTACTTAGCAATTTTCAGCCGGGTGATGAAATTGCGCTTATATCCGTTGGCGATCTAAATGGACAGAATCAATTGGTTTCGGGAAATCTTTCCGAAATCAAAAAAAGAATAGATGATTTAGAAATATCGAACATAAGCGGCACGCTTAACCAGGCCATGATTCGCGCAGCTCAAATTCTTTATCAATCAAAAAACTTTAACAAAGAAATTTATTTGCTAACTGATCTGCAGAAAGATAGAATCGCAAATTCCACTTCAGAGATTTCTAATTTTGGACAAACGATTTCACCGGAAACCCGTTTATATATTTTTGAAGGCAAGCAAAACGAAGTTGTTAATCTTGGCATTGCAGACTTGAAGCCCAACAACCAGCTTTATGAAGTTGGCAAAGAAATTAGTTTTTCCGTACAAATTAAAAATTATTCCAAATCATCTGTTAATGATAATGTTGTTTCATTCTTTATTAACGGAAAGCGTACTGCACAGAAAAGTCTTTCTCTTGCGGCAGATGAAGCCAAAGAGATTTCTTTTGAAACAACTTTGCAAGACACCGGACTGGTTGAGTTCACTGCAGAACTTGAGGATGACGCAATACTTCAAGACAACAAAAGATTTTTCAGTGTTTACATTCCAAGTGATATTTCTCTTTTGATTTTGTCTGACCGTTCCGACGATACCAAATTCATAAAACTAGCTTTGGGCATTCCGAATTCTAAAATTAAGTTGACCGAGCTCCGAACCGAACAATCTTCAACAGCTAACTTGCAAAAGTTTGATGCTGTTATTCTTATTGGTACCGAAGGTATCCGTGATTTTAAGCAGCTTGCGAGTTACATCTCAATCGGCGGAAACATTATTGTTATGCCGGGAACTCAAAGTACACTTGCCGGATTTCAAAATCTCAGTAAGAGTATCGGACTTCCAATTCCCGCTAGTATTATTGGCAAGCCGGGCTCACCGGATTCGTTTACTCAATTCTTCAAAACCGATTTTCAGCATCCACTGCTCAAAAATATTTTTGAAGAGAAAGCAAAAACACAGATTGAATCGCCGGAAATTTTTTGCTACTTCAAAACACTTTCCGCCTCAAGTGGGAAAAGTATAATATCACTTGTGGATAATTCAACTTTCCTTTCAGAATACAATGTTGGAAAAGGCAAGGTTTTATATTTTTCTTCCGCACCGGTTTTAAGTTGGAATACTTTTCCACTGAAAGCATTCTTTACACCATTGATGAATAAGGCGCTGTTATATTCTTCTGTAAAATCAAACCGGGATTCTGTCTTCATCTGCGGAAGTGAAGCTTTGGCAAATATTTCTAACTCAACATCCCAACAAATAAAAGTTTTGGCTCCGGACAATCTTGAAACTTTTTACGACGCCGATTCGCTGGTCAACAAGAAATATCTTTCTTATACCGGCACAACTGAACCCGGCACATATAAAGTGTATTCAGGAAATAATCTGGTTGACTATTTTTCAGTCAACCATGATTCTCGTGAATCCGTTTTAGATATCGAATTTGAAAGCGAGTTTGAAAAATATTTAAAGCAAACCGGTTATGAAGGAAAGTTCATTTCTCTTTCAGCCGATGCAGATTACCTAATGGAAATTTATCAGTCGCGATTCGGCACAGAGCTTTGGAAGTATTTTCTAATCATTGTTCTTTTGCTGGCAATTGCCGAATCACTTTTATCAAGAAGTTCTAAGAAAGATTTAACCACATGATAACATTAGCACCAACGCCAAAAGAACGAGCTATATTAATCGCGCTTGCATTTGGTGATTATACAAAAGAGCAAGTTGAAGAGCATCTAGACGAACTGGAATTGCTGACAGATACAGCCGGTGCGGAAACGGTTTTTAAAATTATGCAAGAGCGCTACCGCCCGGATCCGGCTTACTACATTGGAAAAGGTAAGGCTGAAGAAATTGCTCAGTTAATTGAACTGAATGAAATTCAGCTGGTAATCTTCGATGACGATCTGAATCCTACTCAAGTCCGTAATCTTGAAAAACTCTTTGAGAGAAAAATTTTAGATAGAAGTGGATTGATCTTAGATATTTTTGCTTCTCATGCAAAAACGAGAGAAGCAAAAACTCAAGTAGAACTTGCTCAGCTTCAATATATGCTTCCCCGTTTAACACGCGCATGGACTCACCTTTCAAAACAATATGGCGGAATTGGAACTAAAGGTCCGGGTGAAACACAAATTGAAACTGACCGACGAGCAATTAGAACTAGAATTAGCAAATTGAAGGAAAATCTGAAAAAGATTGAATCTCAGCAAACAACTAAGAGCGCCAGTAGAAAAGATTTTCTTACTGCAACTTTGGTCGGTTACACAAATGCCGGAAAATCAACTTTGCTAAACCGATTAACCAATTCGGATGTTCTTGCAGAGAATAAATTGTTCGCAACACTTGATTCTACAACCCGTTCATTTGAGCTTGCAAAGGGAAAGACAATTTTACTTAGCGATACTGTTGGTTTTATTCGCAAACTCCCGCACAATCTCGTCGCATCATTTAAGACAACACTTAATGTTGTCCGTGATGCAGATATTATAATACACGTTATAGATATTACCCATGATTTTTTTGAAGATCACATACGCGTTGTTGAAGAAACTTTGACCGAGCTTGACGCGAAAAAGAAGATCAACATTATGGTGTTTAATAAAGTTGATGCAATTAAAGATAGAAACCGACTTGATCTTGTGATGAGCAATCACCCGGACTGTATTATGGTTTCGGCAGAGCGTGGAATCAACATAAATAATTTGAAGAAAATGCTGATTGAGATTTACGAAAAGCATTTTATAGAAGTGTCGGTCGAAATCCCGAACAGTGAATCCAGAATTATTGCTAAGCTGTATGAGCTTGCAGATGTAACATTCATAAAATACTCAGATGATAGAGCCCAAATAAAATATCGGGCAAATTCCTCCAACCAACAAAAAATTAAGAGGTTGATTAGTGAAGCAAGGTGAAACAAAAGCTTTTATTGCCACTAAGTCACCAAGACACAAAGAAAAATAAATGAAATAATTATGGAAGACTTTTTAATTAGCGAAAGCCGGTATAATTATTCACCTCTTTCATTGAAAGAAGAACAAATTGGGAAAGCGGTTGTAAACGCGGCCTTTAAAGTCCATAGAGAATTAGGTCCCGGATTGCTTGAAAAAATTTATGAAGTTTGTCTAGCCCACGAGTTAGCAAAATGTAATTTAAGCGTCATACGACAACTTGATATTCCAATTAAGTATGACAATATAACTTTTGACGAAGGATTAAGACTCGACTTACTTGTGGAAAATTTGGTTGTGTGTGAACTCAAAGCTGTTGAACTTGTCAATCCGGTTTGGGAAGCACGATTCTCAGTCATTTAAAACTTACAGATTACGTTTAGGTTATTTAATCAATTTTAATGTGCCTACTATTAAACAAGGCATTAAAAGATTCATTCTTTAGTGCCTTGGTGGCTTAGTGGCTTTTTTGTTTCTAAAAATTTTTTCGGAGTAAATAATGAAGTTAGTTATTGATGGTCAATCATTGAATTTAGAAAAGATAGATTTCTTCTTACGTGAAAGTCCGATTGTTGAATTATCCGCTCAATCAAAAAAGAAGGTTACCGCTGCGCGTAAACTTGTTGATGAATGGGTTGAAAAAGGTGAAACTATATATGGCGTTACAACCGGCTTTGGCGGATTTTCCAGTGTCAGAATTCCAAAGGAAGATATTGCTCGCCTTCAAGAAAATTTGATTATAAGTCACACTGCCGGTGTTGGAGAAAGCTTGCCTCCTTTTATTGTTAAGCTGATGATGCTTCTCCGCGCGAATGCTCTCGCCAGCGGCTTCTCCGGAATTAGATTGGAAACGCTACAGCTTCTGCTGAACATGATGAACAATAACATCATTCCGGTTATTCCTTCGCAAGGATCGGTTGGCGCAAGTGGCGATTTAGCTCCGTTAGCTCATTTGGTTTTAGCTATGATTGGTAAGGGTGAAGTGCAAATCATAAAAAGTGTTTTAGATGAAAAAGCATCTGATGCCAAAGTTCTTTCTTCCGCTAGTGTACTGAAAAAATTCGGACTCTCGCCAGTTAAACTCGCGGCCAAAGAGGGATTGGCATTAATTAACGGCACGCAAATGATGACCGCCTTTGGAGCTTTTATTTGCATTGAGGCCAAGAAGCTGATGAAACTTGCTGATGTTTCCAGCGCACTTTCACATGAAGCTCTTCGCGCTACTGACCGTGCTTTTGATTTACGCGTTCATAACTTGCGTCCCTATCCCGGACAAATTGCAACTGCCAAAAATTTATTGGCTTTATTGAATAAGAGTGAAATCCGTGCGTCACATTTGCAAGACGATCCGCGCGTACAAGATTCCTACTCCATTCGCTGTATTCCGCAAGTTCACGGTGCTTCCCGAGATGCAATTGATTATGTATGCTCTCGCATTGAAATAGAAATTAATTCGGTAAACGATAACCCGATTATCTTCCCGGAAGATAAAGATTATATCAGCGGAGGAAATTTTCATGGTCAGCCTCTCGCTCTTCCGTTAGACTTTATGGCTATCGCACTTGCTGAATTAGCTGATATTTCCGAGAGGAGAATAGATCGTTTAACGAACGGGACTTCGGAAAAACTTCCCAAGTTTCTTGCTAAAGATGGGGGATTAAATTCCGGTTATATGATTGCGCAATACACCGCCGCTGCGCTAGTATCGGAAAATAAAGTATTAGCTCATCCGGCAAGTGTAGATTCCATTCCCACTTCTGCCGGCAAAGAGGATTTGAATTCTATGGGATCAATTTCCGCAAGAAAATGTCATCAAGTTTTAAAGAATGTTCAAACAGTTATTGCTATTGAATTATTATTGGCCGCGCAAGGAATCGACTTCTTGAAACCGCTTAAATGTGGAATCGGAACAAATGCTGCATATAAAACAATTCGAAAATTAATCCCGACTTTAAATCAAGATAGAATTCTTTACGAAGACACAAAAAAAATCCTAAGTTTAGTTGCTGAAGGAAAAATTCTAAATGAGGTGGAAAAGGCGGTTAAACTGATATAGAAGTGAGAGGTGAAAAGTGAGAGGTGAAAAGTGAAAGGTAATTTTTTCACATTTCACTTTTTTCGTCTTTCGTTTTCCCTTTTTCGTTTCCCGTTTCACTTTTTTCGTTTTCCGATTTGTATATGCTTTCCTTGCCAAGTCTTTCTCTGCGGTCAATCCATTTATCCAGTTTGGATATCGCCAAGCCAAATATTGTAATTCCGAGTAAGATTAGAATTGTTACAAGTATAAAAACGATTGTGTATATGCTCATCTTTTATCCGTGTTTTTCAATTCATTAGACGCGCCACAAGTTATATTATTTTGTTAAAATTTACCCAACCATTTATTAAGTTGCTATTAGACTTAGCCAAAAAGGAGATAAGTTATGTCGATTGTTCTTGATGGTTCCAACCTCACAGTTGAAAAAGTAGTTGCAATTGCCCGCCACAATGAAAAAGTTGAATTACACCCCGAAGCACTCGAAAGAATTAATGCATGCCGCGCAATGCTTGAGCAAAAAATCCAAGCGCACGAAATTATGTATGGAGTAAACACCGGAATTGGTGAGTTTAGCGAAATGGTTTTAAATGATGAGCAAGTAAAAGAATTTCAAAAGTATTTGATTTACAACCATGCTGCCGGTATTGGTGATCCGGCGCCGATTGAATACGTGCGTGGCGCAATTGCCGGAAGGATTAATGTTCACGCTCACGGAATGTCCGGCATCCGCCCGGAGATAACCCAAACTCTTATCGAAATGCTTAACAAAGGTGTTACTCCTTTTGTTTGTCAAAAAGGTTCCGTTGGCGCAAGCGGAGACTTAGCACCAATGAGTCAAATTGCTTTGCTGTTAATGGGAGAAGGGGAAGCGTTCTATAAAGGTGAGCGTTTGCCGGGAAAAGCCGCTTTTGAAAAAGCCGGAATTGAAATTCCCGGACTTCAAGCAAGAGACGGACTCGGTACAATCAATGGCTCGAATCTGTTAACTGCGATGAGCGCAATTCATCTTTATGATATTAACCGCTGGTTGAAGCAAGCTGAGATTGCTTGTGCTATGTCTCTTGAAGCTCTGTTTGCAAATCTAAAACCATACGATACGCGTCTTCATGAAGTGAGAGGCTTTAAGGGTTCTGTACGCAGTGCCCGCGCAATAATGAAATGTATTGAAGGAAGCGATTTACAAACCGGAAAGCTAAAATCGAAAGTACAAGATGCTTACTCGATGCGATCCTCACCTCAGGTAATTGGTGCAGCTCACGATGCAATTGCATACGCAAAACAGCAAGTTGAAATTGAATTGAATGGTGTTGGCGATAATCCGATTTTTATTCCCGAACATAAAATCACTTTAACCGGCGCAAATTTTCAAGGAACACCGGTTTCTCTTCCAATGGATATGGTTAGTGCCGCCGTAACAATGGTTTCTGTTCTTTCGGAAAGAAGATTGAACCGCTTGCTCAATCCCGCGCTAAGTATTGGTCTTCCCGATTTTCTTACCAAAGGCGCCGGAATGTTTTCCGGTTTGATGCTTAGTCAATATACGGCCGATACTTTAATAGTTGAGCAGAGAATGCTTTCGGCACCGGCTTCTGTTCAATCGATTCCCGCTGCGGCAGATCAAGAAGATTTTGTTTCAATGGGAATGAATACTGCTATTAAGAATGCGCAAATTATTGATAACGCTTATGGCGTTTTAGGAATCGAATTCATTGCCGCATCACAAGCCTTGGATTTTAGAAACTTCACAAATGGTAAAGGGGTTTCAAAAGCAAAAGAAGTTGTGCGCAAACATGTTGCTCATCTCGATGTTGATAGACCGCTTTATCCGGATCATACAAAAATGAAAGAAGTTGTGAAGAGCTGTGAGATTTTGGATGAAGTTGAAAGAGTAGTTGGTTCTTTAGAGTAATCATTAAACTAAATTGGAGTTAATATGAAAAAGTATTTTTCCGCAATTATTTTTTTCGTCCTTTTATTTTCAAGCAGCCAATTACTCTTTGCTCAGTTAAGAGTACAAACCGGAGTGTTTAATGCAGACAAAAATGTTTCCAACTACATGCTTGCCGCCGGCGGCGATATGGAAAGAACACTACAGTTAAGTGTTACATTTCCAAAACCGTTTACTAAAACTCCCGACATTCAATTAAGCATAACCAGACTAGACCAAGATCGGGGATACAATACTCGTTACGATGTAAAAGTAGTTTCGGTTCACAAAGCCGGATTTACAATGGAAGTTAAAACTTGGGGCGGTTCAAAAATTTATTTGATTGGCGGAACGTACATGGCGATAGGAGAATAGTGTAAAAATCATTTCGAGCGGAGTCGAGAAATGTAATAGAGTATCAATGTCACACTTCGACTTCGCTCAGTGTGACATGTTTTTTACAATTCAAATTGTTTTTCAATTTTTGCTTTTTTACCGGTATAATCATCTTTTGCTCTAAAGATTAAAACGTATTTCCCGGCTTTGTAAGTTGAATCTAAGTTTACTTGAGTATTTATCGCTAAATCCACAACACCGTCGTTGGCAAGTTGATCAACCCTTCCATGCTGTACATCTTCTTTGATTGTTCCATCCGGTTTTTTCAAATCAAGGACAAAAGAAACTTGCGCACCGAATCTTCCTTTATAAGCGGTTTGTGCAAACCCTTTAGCCTGACAGCTAGCATTCAGTTCCCAGCTGTTATCTAAAGCATATGCAAAAGCAACCGGAGAATATAGTTCGAACTTTTCTTCTTTCTTGGAACAACCTATCATCAATAGCGTAATCAATAACAATTGGAAGATTTTTTTCATTTCAATTACTCCTAAAAAATAGAGCCGAAAAATACTCGGCTCATTCTAAATACTCACTACTTAATACTAGCGACTTTATATCTTCTAGTTGTTCTTCTTATACTCACTCATAAATTCTGCCAATGCTTCAACGCCGGCTTTAGGAAATGCATTATAAATTGAAGCGCGAATTCCACCAACAGAACGATGCCCCTTTAATCCGCTAAATCCTTTTGCGGAAGCTTCTTTTACAAACTTTTCTTCAAGTTGTTCATTTGGAAGTCTGTATGTTACATTCATAAGAGAACGGTCTTCAACAGCGGTTGTACCTTTGTAATATCCGTCGCTGCCGTCTATTGCATCGTAAAGAACTTTAGCTTTATCTAAGTTGCGTTTGTACATTTCATCTAAGCCGCCCATGTTAAGCAGCCACTTGAAAACCAATCCGGCGATGTAAATTCCAAATGTGGTTGGAGTGTTGTACATGGTTTCGTTATCAGCATGAATTTTATAGTTCAAATACGTATGAAGTGAATCACTGCTTCGAGCTAGCAAATCCTTTTTGATTACAACAACCGTAACACCGGAAGGACCAATATTTTTTTGGGCTCCGGCATAAATTAAACTGTACTTATTCATGTCTAATTTCTTATGAAGAAAATCTGAAGACGCATCGCAAACAAGAGGAATTTTTCCAACTTCCGGTTCTGTTCTAAACTGTGTTCCAAAGATTGTGTTGTTAGAAGTGAAATGTACATACGAAGCTTCCGGATCCAGCTTCATTTCAGCCTGTTTTGGTATTCTCGAATAATTATCAGACTTGGTGGTAGCAGCGACATTAACTACAGCAACTCGTTTGGCTTCTTTAGCTGCTTTCTCTGCCCATGCACCGGTTACAATATAATCAGCTTTATTTTGAGACGGCATCAAATTTAGCGGCACCATAGAAAATTGAAGGGTGGCGCCTCCTTGAAGAAACAGAATCGAATAATCTTCGCTTATTCCCAAGAGCTTTCTCAAATCTGCGTCTGCATCTTTTATAATTCCGTCAAAGATTTTTCCGCGGTGACTCATTTCCATAACGCTCATTCCGCTTCCTTTGTAGGAAAACAAATCCTTCTGAGCCTCTAACAAAACTTCTTCCGGTAAGATTGCCGGGCCTGCGCTTAAATTATAAATACGTTTTTCCATCTTTATCCTCTTAAATGTAAAATTAGATAGGTGAAACTTAGTAGAAATTTTAGAACGGCTCAAATCAAATTTGGACTTTAGCTCGTGGCAAAGTAAACGTAAATGTGGTGCCTCTGTTTTCCTGGCTGTTAAAGGAAATCTGTCCTCCATTCATTTCTACCAATTCTTTGCAAATTATTAGCCCTAGTCCGGTACCTTTTTCATCGTTTGTACCGCGAGAAGTTGTTTGTGTGTCCAATTTGAAAATTTTATCCTTGAAATCGCTGGGAATACCCACTCCTTGATCTACAACATTTACAATTACAACATTTTCCAAGCTTTCGGCAGTAACACGCACTTTTCCCTTTTCATAAGTAAACTTGATGGCATTAGTTATAAGATTCTGAATTACTGAATGAACCATTCTTCTATCGGCTAAAACTAAAGTACTCTCCGGAACCTCATTTATTAGTTTGATACTTTTTCGCTCGGCATTCTGACCTAATAAGAAAAGAGAGTGCGATAATTCTTCATTTAAGTCAAATACTTCCGGATTGTACTCCATACGTTTGGATTGAAGTCTTGACCAATCAAGTAAATTTTCCAGAAGCATGTAAATATCTTTTACAGTTCTGTTCAGTTTTACCAAGAAAACATTCTTCTCTTCTTCTGTTAATTCTTCATTTCCCTCAGCCAAAATTTCCGCCAGCCCTTTCAATCCAAAGAATGGGCTTTTAAGATCGTGAGAAATAATTGAGAAAAACCTATCGCGGGATTTTATTGTGCTTTCCAGTACCCGGGATTTCTCCTCAACATCTCGATTCATTTTTTCGAGCTGGCCTTTTATTTTTTGGATTGATCGATATCTGAATAGCAAAACTATCAATGCAAGAACAATCAGCAACGCGACTATATAAACGTAAATAGTTTTGTTTTGCTCTTTCTCTATTTCCAGATTTTTTATTTTCAATTCGCGGTCTTTAGAATCAACATCATAAATAACTGAAAGCTCTAGAATTTTATCTCTCGCTTCTTTACTCCAAACCGAATCCAACACGGTTGAATATTTTTTTAAGTATTCAAACGCTCGATTCGTATTTCCTCTAATCTGGTTTATATCAGATAATTCCCTATAAACGGCGGCTTCAATTCTTCTGTTCCCAATTGAAAGCGCGTATTCTAGAGCAGCATTTAACGTAGATTGCGCTCTCGAGATGTCTCCTTCAACTTTTTTAACTTTTGCAATGTTCAGCAAAACCGTAGCAATACCAAATTTATCTTTTAACTGCTTTCTAATTTCAAGGGAACGATTGTAATACATTCCGGCTTCATCATATTTTTTTGCGGCTAGATATATATCGCCCAAATCATTATAAGAATAAGCCATTCCGCTTTTGTCGTTAGCAAGTTCTTTTATTTTTAGCGATTCATTCTGATAGTAAGTTGCCTTTTCATAATTCTTAAGTTTGTAATAGCTTACTCCAAGATTATTCAGTACACGACCTAAAACATAGTTGTTTTTTAATACGTAGGCGATGTCTAGAACTTTTTTTGAATAGTAGATTGATTGATTAGTTTGATTCATCTCGTTATATACAAACGCAATGTTATTCAGCGTAAGCCCAATTTCGAACTTATCGTTAAGAGCTTCTTTTATTTTTAGGGATTGAAAGAAATAACCAATCGCTTTGTCGTAATTGCTCCACTTCCAATATATCAGCCCCATGTAGTTTAATGCTTCGGCTGAAATTTCTTGCGCCGCGGAACTATCGGCAAGGGTAAGTGCCTTTCGGTAAAACTGAAACGCCTGTACAAATTGATTTCTTCGCCAAAAAACCAAGCCTAGACTATTATATGTGCGGGCAATTTCTTTATCGTTTTGAACCTCCTGATAAATTGACAACGCGCTTCTGTATAAACTTTCTGCTTTCTCTAAATTATTCTGTGAGTAAAACAAAAATCCAAGATTGTTTTCCGCGTATGCCTCACCCGAGACATAATCTTTTTCTTTAGCGATTGTTAGCGCTTCTTCGGCATAGATTCTGGATTTCTCGAATGAGCTTCTTTTGAGAAGGTATGATAATTTGTTAAGCGCATCAACGCGCTCAATTCCTCTAAGCGAAGGGAGTTGCTTTTCAAGTTCGGCCGTATTATTTGTTTGTGCTATTGTAGATGTAGCGAACAGTAGCGTACAAACCAGTAAAAGTACTAAGCGTTTCTTATTACTCAATATATTTAGTGTGTTTAACACTCTATGGCCTTCATACTATATTATATGAACCAATAAACCATCACGCAGCTTCGGTTCAAACCATGTTGATTTAGGAGGCATTATCTCGCCAGCATCCGAAATACCAATTAAATCATCTAGTGTAACCGGATACATAGAAAAAGCTACCGCCGCTTTTCCGCTGTTAACAAGTCGTTCAAGTTCTTCTGTTCCACGAATTCCTCCAATGAAATCGATGTTGGTATCTGTACGCGGATCTTCAATTCCCAAAACCGGGTGCAGTAAATAATTTTGTAGAATGCTTACATCTAAATTATCGCCAATTGTTTTGCCCGGTTTAACATTTTCGTTGGGCAATAATAAATGCCACTTTTCATTAAGATACATTCCAAATGTTTTCTTTGCTGCCGGACTTGCAGTTTTAGCTTCTTGAATAGAAAAATTTTGCTTTACTTTTTTTACAAACGCGGCTTCGCTCATTTTCAACTCGTGAACAACGCGGTTGTAAGGAAGAATTCTCAATTGTTCAGCCGGAAATAGAACTGCTAGAAAATAATTATACTCTTCTGAACCATTGTGTGCCGGATTCTTATCCATTTTAACTTTTTGTGCACGGCTTGCGCTTGCAGCGCGGTGGTGCCCATCTGCGATATACAAATTTTTAACTTTTGCTATTCCACTTATTATTGCTTCATTTTGTTCTACCGGTAAAATCCAAACATTATGTTTTATCCCGTCAACTGAAGTGAAATCATAAATTGGTGTGTTCTTTTTCATCGTTTCGTTCACAACTTTATCAATTTCCGGAACTGCTCTGTATGTTAAAAATACCGGACCGGTCTGCGCCTCGGTTGTAACTATATGATTCGTTCTATCATCTTCCTTAACTTTTCTAGTCTTCTCATGTTTCTTGATTACGTCGTTATTATAATCCTCAACGGAAAAAGTTGCGGCTAAACCAACTTGAGAATGCTCTCCCATTGTTAACTTATAAATGTACAAGCATGGTGTTGTTTCTTGAACAAGAGGTGCTTCTATTTTTATGCGTTCGAAATTTTCTTTCGCTTTCTCATATACTTCCGATGAATAAACATCTGTTCCCTCTTTCAATTCAATTTCGGAACGTGTTACACGTAAAAAGCTAATTGGATTTCCTTTTGCTAGTTCTGCGGATTCTTCTTTATTTACTACATCGTAAGGTACACTTGCTACTAAATGTGCAACTTTTGCATTTGGACGAACTGCTTGAAATGGACGAATAATGGCCATGTTTTCTCCGGATATTAAAATTTTGTAGGTGAAATTAGCACTTAAAGGTATGATTGCAAAATGGCTAAAAAGCAGAATGCCCGGGCTTAGTGCCGGGCATTCTTAAAACATGATTTTGTTGCTTCTTATTGAAGCATACCGATCATCAAGCCAAGCTCTTCTACCAATTTTTCTGCATCACCGCCAAATCCAACACTTTTGAAACGGATATTTCCATTCCCATCTACTATAAATTTGGTTGGAATGCCCGAAACTTTATATGCAGTAATAACTTCGTTTTTATCATCAAGGAGAACGTGGAATGGATAACTGTTCTTAGCTATAAAGTCGGTAGCATTTTTCTTTTTGTCTTCAACATTTTCCCAAGTATTAACAAATAAGAATTTTACTTTTCCTCCAGCTTCATATTTTTCTACTGCATTTTTCATTCCCGGAAATGAAGACAAGCATGGACCGCACCATGTTGCCCAGAAATCCACAATAACTACTTTACCCTTGAAATCTGCGAGCGAAACATTCTTGCCCTCCAAATCCAGCAAACTGAATGGTGGTGCCGGTTCATTAAGCATTTCTTTTTTCAAGTTAGCTGTTTTCTTATCAAACGCTGCTTTTTCAAATACAGCAACATATTTATCAAAGCCGTTTTCACTTCCGCTTTGTTTAACGTAAACTTCTTTCAACTGCTCTCTCATCTTTGCTGTGCCTTGTTCACCGGATAAATACTTTTCCAATTTTACCTTAGCCTCTTTAGTTTTGCCCACGGCTATCAAAGCAGAAACATATCTTTCGTTTGTTTCACCTTCTTGCTCGTCGCCAAGTTCAACTGCTTCAGCCAATGCTTTCACTGCTTCTTCATTTTTACCAAGCTTCAATAAAACAGCTCCGTAAGTATCCAGAATCATTCCGAGCGATCTTTGGCTTCCCTTTTTAAATTCAGATTCAGTTTGATAGGGTGATCTTTTCATTTCGGGATTTGCAGCGCTTTTTCTTCCAAGCTCAACACCTTTTGCGGCAAGCTCTTCTGCTGTTTTTAAATCGGCATCTTTCTCGTACATAGCCCAAGCTAAAGTGTTGTAATTCATTGCTGTCGGTTTAGCAATTTTTGTGTTTGTATATTCTATTGCTGTGTCAAACTGACCGGCTTTGATATACTCATTAACAATAACACCTTGTACGTAACTTACGTAGTTGCCTTTAGGAAATTTTGCAATGTATTCTTCCCCGGCTTTAAGTTTGCTTTCTAAATCTTTTGCACTGCGGAACTCAGTGAATTTTGGTGCTTGAGCAGCACTTCCTTCGGGATATTTTTCTAACAAAACTTTTTGGAATGGTGCCGCTTTATCAGCTGCCTTAGCACGCATATAACCATTTACAACTGCGTTTAATTGCGCTTCGTTTAACTCACTTGGGTTTGTAAAAGCACCTAGTTCAGCAAGTATCAATTCGTTTCCCTTTTCTTTTAAGGCTGAACCGATTGCGGAGATATAATAAGTGAGATAATCTTTCTTTAGAGAAACATTTTCATCAAGGTCTTCGCGAACAATTTCAAATGCTTTTTCTTTATCAATTTCGGTCCCTACTAGATCACCGTAAAACATATTAAGCAAGCCAACACTTGCATTGGCACCGCCAACAATTTTACCAGCAGCATCGTGTGTTAGAACTACAAATCCTTTTTTAGAATTGTTATCCTTTTCTTCACCGGCTGAAAATTTTACAAACGCACCTTTAGATGTATCCGCCATCTTAAACTTTGCCGTCCAATCTTTGCCGGATTTAGCCATTTTATATTCATCCGATG
>CAZEDR010000042.1:0-17273 GCA_964510975.1 uncultured Melioribacter sp.
ATATTTTTACAGCTCAATCATACAGTAATCTAAAAAATCATAAAATTAGGTTGACACCTATGCGTGTTTTTTACGGGGGCGCGTCTCTACGTTGAATTTGACTTTGTAATTACCAGCTTGTTCAAGTGCTGTAACTGACTATTCTGTTACAGTTAATTCTTTTCTTTCGTCATGGTAGGACCATGACGACGGGGGAAAAGGGAAGTTGAAGCAAATTTGTTACCTCATTAAAAACTTTCCTTTTTCAAAAAGGGTGCATCAAGCCATGATCTTGATTGGTAGTTATTTATCTTGAATAAGAATACTTCTAACTTTATCTTAAATTCAAATTCTATCCGGTCTTATAGTTTTATGGATCACAAGAAATCTGCTCAAATAATTAAGTCTTTTATATCTCTGAATCCTTCAAATTCTGTTCTCAAAGATTTCATTTCGCTCTGCCAAAAGATGATTGTTGTTTACCTCTATAAAAAGGAAAAGTATCCGGGCTATTATCAAGATGTTTACGGGTTGGATTGTAAAGACTTGTCTTTTGATATTCTAGCGGATTCTTTTGCCAAAAACAGAGAAGGTTATTATTCGGAATTTACAAACTACTTCTTTAGGATTGAGAATTATGAAAAGTTATGTGATGAAGAGTTGTTAATTCATCTACGCCGGCTTTTATTCAGTAAAACAAATCACCGCTTATATCGCCTCAATAAGGAATTCGATCCAATACTTGCCAAGATTATTCGCAATATTAAAAACGCTGTTAAAGAAAGTACTTCGCTTGAAATTTTACTATTCCATGAGCAAAATTGTATTGTTCCAACCGGATACAAGCCCAATGAAAATCATTATCCAATCCGACCGCTCGAATTGCTTGAAATGGAATGGTTTCCAGTATCAGTTAATACAGTAGGACTTAAAACCATTCTAAATGAATTTGCTATATTGATGGATGATTGGGACGGTTATAAGAAATTAGCTTATTTAATTGATGTGGCAGTTATTCTTAAATCAACCTTAAAAGATGCGCACAAACAGCACTCAATTGATACTGAGCAAAAAATACTTTTCCAAGATATAAGATGCCTAATAAATTCTGTTCTAGAAGAGCAGCGAGATACAATTCTTGATACCTATCTAAAAAAAGGAAAAGTTAGTACTGAGTGCCTACAAAATTATTCTAAAGTTGTTTTCGATATCTTGATAGATATTTACTTTTATAATAATTCAAACGGTGAATCGTACTATCATTATTTGCAAAAATATATCCCCGGTCTGACTGAAAAGGATTATCTGGAAAATCATAGAACAAGGATCGAGTATTTAACGAAGAGTGCAAAAAGTAAATTAAATGAATTGATAACAAAAGAAATCTTTTCTCTGTGAGAACAAAGAATTGTTACGAAAAGAAGTAGGTGAAAAAATGGAAAACAATCATATAAATGAACTTGAGTTAGAAAAACTTGCGATCAATAATTCTGAAAGAGGAGATATCCCAAACTCAAGTGAATCACATTTAGCAAATTGCGTTCTATGCTCAAGTAAGTACAAGTATTTTGTTGAGTATTATAAATCGCTAAATAAAGAGTTGAATTCACCCGCAGAGGAAAAAATTGACTCATTCCTAAAGACGGAGTTGCTGCAAGAGCCGATTCAGTTGTTTTTATATAATCCTAAGTCCAGCGAAAATGAATTATATAACAGCAATAGCGCTATTGTCTTAGCAGCAAAAACTAACGATTCCAAAACAGCAAGGTTCACAACAGAAGCTGTATTTGTAGATTCTATTGGCACATGGATGATACGTGTAATGAAAGATCAAGAGAGTAATTCGTTTCTTATTTATTTATTGAATGAGGATAGTATCTTAATCACTTGTCAAACAATAGAATTAATCTCAGATGATGGAACTAGTTCTATAATTAAAACTAATGAAAAAGGCTTTTCGACAATTCCAATTCTAAAAGAAGTGAACTGGGAAAGAGTAAAATTCAATCTAATTCCATCAATAGCTCCAGTATAATGAATACGCTACTGTATTTAGAAAGTGAATTAGCCAGCCTAAAGAAGAAATTAACTCTTTGCTTCAACCAACGAATTAAAGCATTCCTAATTTTTGAATTCCTAGAAAAGCTAACTAGTAAACCAATTAATCCAGAACCTTATTTACTCGAGACACTCCCGCTGTTGGAAACATCTCTTTCAAATATCGAAATCAAATACATTAGACTGGATTTAATTAAAGATTGGCTGGATGCAATTGGCAAGACAAAGGAGAAAATCCTGAATCCGTATTTGGTTGAAATAAGTAATTCTATCCATAAGAAGTTAACAGAAAAGCTCGAAGAGCAAATCAAACTTATAGAAGCAAAATTTCAAAAAGCAAAGGAAAGGAAAAATAGTTTTGCCTCTATATTTGAAACAATCTTAAAAAGCCAATCATCGGTAAACATTCCATTTGTGGAATATGAGCCACTTTTGTCAAATGAAGAATCAATCCTTGGAACAGTTAAAAAGCTAAAAGTAATTGTAACAAGAATTAGTAAAACTGCGGCAGCTGATGAAATTGATATTCAAATGCTTTCCCAAAAGGAAAAGAAACAAGTTTATATTGAACTAATAGAATCAGCAAAAAAAATATTCACTGAAATAACCGGAACAAAAATAACCGATAAACTTTCTTTTCATTGTTCGATAGAACAGCATAATCTAATTAGTGGTAATTCGTTAGAAGCGGGTTTAGCAGCAGCCATTTTTACTGCTTTGTATAAACTCTATGATGTCAGAATTTCTTTTGACTTCCCATCAACTCATGCCATATCCGGAGGATTAGATGATTATGGAAACTTAACTCCATTAGACGAAGATGGATTGAAGCGAAAAATTGAAGCATGTGCATATTCTGAAATCACAAATTTACTAGTACCTAAAAAACAAGAAGAGTTTGCCAGACAATACTTGAGTGAATTGGAAAATCAGCAAGAAAGGGAAAAACTTCTCGAAATAATCGGTATAACAAATATTCGTGAAGTTTATTATGACAGAAGAAACTTGAACCAGTCTATAGCTTCTTTCTCCCAGCGCTCTATAAAAAGTATTTGGAACAGAAGACGGCCGATAGCTGCAGCCCTTTTTACCCTAATGGCTTTGTTTATTGCTAAGGTTGTTTACGGACCTGTGGATAAGCACCCGGATGAAATTGGATATAGTGGAAAATATCTAAATGTGAAAAATTCTATTGGCGAAACTATAACCTCAATTGAGATCGGGGAAGAGAATGTTAAGGTTGCCAATAGCATGAAATCAAGAAACATCAATTTTGCAGGACTTACTGATGCTGACAGTGACGGTTACAAAGATGTTATTTATTTGGAACACGATAAGACTTCCAATGCATACGGCTCTATTGTATGCCGGTCTGTTCAACTTAACAAACAGTTATGGGTTTTCCCGCTTAGGAAAAAAATCAATATGCCGGAAAGCCCAGTTAGCGGAGAGCAATTTTCTTTTAGGCAGTTAGAGGTTGGCGACATTGATTATGACCGTAAAGCTGAAGTGTATGTTCTTTGTTTAAGTAACGATGATCCAAGTCTTGTCTATAAACTTGATGCGCAAAACGGTAAGGAGATTGGTTCTTATCTGCACATCGGAAACTTGCAACAAATGAAAATACTAGATTTGGATAATGATGGTAAATCTGAAATACTTTTGTGTGGAATTAATCAAGCTTACGAATCTGCCTGTCTTGTTGTTTTGGACCCAAATAAAATTTACGGACATGGACCAACGAAAGGAAGATTTGCTGTTGAAAGCGTTAAAGAAGCCGATGAGAAGAAATATATTTTGATGCCAAAGACTATTTGTGGGAAATCGGATCCAGTTTCGGCTTATAATAGCGCAACAGATATCTCATTAGATCCAGAATCAACTACAATAAAAATTTCTTTAACTGATACCAACACTGCAATTTCCGACAGCACAAAACTGAATTATATAATTCTTTTTAATTATTCTCTTGAACCTCTGTTAGCAAAACCAGGTGATCACTACAAAAAACTTGCCCTAAATCTCTACGATGAAGGTACAATAAAAACGTACCCCGACCAAGATTACTTTCAGCAGTATATGAAAACAATTGTACGACTGAAATAACTAATTATTTTTCAAATAATTAACACTTCATTTTCTGTGAAGACCTCCTATTGATACGAAGAAATAATAACAATTCAAAAGGAGGTAGTATGAACAGAATAGTACTGTTATTCTTATTATTTGTAGTTTCTTCCCTTTCATTTGCCCAATCAACATTTGAAGTCATTAGTGGCTATCCTTTGAATAATGATTGTAAAGTTCCAGCCTTATCAGAATTTCAAATCAATTTTAATTCAGGTGTAAATATTTCAACGGTGTCTTCAAATACAATTAAGTTGATTGGACATCAAAGTGGATTCCATGATTTTAGTACGAGTGTCGGCAATAATGGACAAAAATTAACAATTAAAAATAATGAGCAATTTTTCGCTGGGGAATCCGTTACTCTAATTATTACTTCTAATCTCACAAATATTTTAGGGCAAAAACTATCCAAATCATCCACCTTTAATTACACTGTGAGAACACTTTCTAGTAAAGGTAGTTTCATAAAAGTTAAGGAATTTTCTGTAGGATCAAGACCAGAGACTATAACTGGAGCTGATATTAATAATGATGGAAGAATAGATTTAATAGTTCTTAACATTTATTCATATGATGTTTCTATCCTTACAAATATGGGAAATTTAGATTTTTTTGAGACACAACGTATACCAGTTGGTTATTTACCACAATCTGTGCAAATGGGTGTAATTGACATTGGACAAGACAATGACCTTGACATAATCATTTCCAATAGAATGGAAAACTCTATATCCGTATTGACCAATAACGGAAACGGAATGTTTTCTTCGTCTAAAATTAATAATGTCGGGAGTCAACCAATAGCAATTTCAAGTTCTGATTTAGATGGAGATGGCTTTGAAGATTTTGTTATTGCAAATAATGGTAATGGAAATGCAAATACTGTTATAATTTACTTAAATACTGGTACCGGTAGTTTTAATAGGTTTAATGAATTGACAACCGATACGGGTCCACATTTTGTTTTAATAAATGATATTGATAATGATTATGATAATGATTTAGTAGTTGTTAATTACCATGGAAACTCTATTAATGTTTTTAAAAATGATGGATATGGTCAATTTAATAGATTCTCATCAGTGGGGACTGGTGCAAATCCAAGGACTGCAAGTTTAGTAGATGTGAACAATGATGGTTTTATTGATATTGCATTACCATGTTCTGGAATTTATAATTTACAAATTTTTCTAAATGATCGAGATGGAAATTATTCGTTGTATCAGGATCAGATCGTCGGTCCTTTCCCACCCGCAATTTCATCAGGAGATGTTGATGGTGATGGAGATATTGATCTAGCGACGCTATTAATTAACCAAAATAAAGTAGTTATTCTAAAAAATAATGAAGGTACATTCGATATTTTGGAAGATCAAAATACAAACGAATACCCATACGGTTTGAATTTCCTAGATATTGATAATGATGGAAATCTTGAATTAATTGTTTCCAATATTCTTTCTGATAATATTATTATTTATGAAAATGAAATAATTGTTGATTCAACTCCTCCGGTAATCACATCAACAGTTCCTCAGTTGAACTTGTGGCCACCGAATAATAAATATGAGAACCTCTCGCTCGATAAGTTTGGATTGAAGGTATCGGATAATTTAGATCAATCCCTAGATCTAAAAGATATATTTATTCAGAAAGTTACAATAGATGAATATGGTTCATTAAAAGATGTAAATATAATTGATTATCAGACGGTTCTATTAAAACGAACTCGAAATGGCAATGGTAATGGAAGAGTATATAAGTTATTCCTAGGAGTCATTGATAACGCTGGTAATCTTGGCACTACAGTGGTTAGAGTTGTTGTCCCACATGATATGAGTAAAGATGTTATTGATGATGGTGAACTAATATTAGTAAATGGCTTTGATCATGCAACATCTACACACTTAGCTTTGAATAAAGATAATTCTAAAAAAACTGATAGTGGGCTACCTAACAACTTCAATTTCTTTCAAAACTATCCTAATCCATTTAATCCAACAACTCAAATTAGTTTCGACATACCAAAGCAGACTTATGTTGAGTTAAAGGTTTATGATGTTCTTGGCAAAGAAGTGTCTGTATTAACTTCACGCCAACATTCACCGGGTAAATACAATTATACATTTGATGCCGCAAGTTTGCCAAGCGGAATATATTTCTATCATATTAATGCTGGAGAATTCCAACAAACTAGAAAGATGTTGCTTCTAAAGTAATTTTTGTTATCTCAGAACGCAAAACAGCGACTTTGCGTCTTAGCGAGAAAACTTTGCTGAGGGTGGAAAAGCGGTGCGGAGAAATCCAAACCGCTTTCTTTTTTTCAAGCGCTGTCACAGATCATTTTTGGCAGTAAATATCTTTTATTTCGTAAGGGTGGTATCATGACGATGGGGGGAGAGCCGGGGCTTGTTCCTTGTACCTTAATCCTAGCAGCTATTTCTTTTTACTCGGTATAATCTAAGATAATGGACTTTGTCTGTCCGCAAGAGCAAACAAACTTAATTTCCTTCAAATTATCGTGAGCGTCTTTCTTTAGAATGATTCTAATGCCATCCGCTTCGCTATCTTCAAAAGAAATTTTTGATAAACCTTTTATTTCAACTGCATCTGCTTTAATTAGGTTGCCGGTCTTTGCATTGTTCTTTGTGAATATATCTTTAAATGTTGCATCTTCAAATTGACTAGACATTTGACACCACTCTATTTATCATTTCCGGAATTTTTTCAGCGGGAAGAACAACATCTGCAAGCCCGCCGTCTACTATCGCTTTTGGCATTCCATACACAACGCAAGATTCTTCATCTTGCGCTATTGCATATCCGCCTAATGATTTTAACTGCTTTACAGCTTCATATCCATCTTTTCCCATTCCCGTCATAATTACACCAAGCGTATATTTGCCGTAAACTCCAACAACCGAACCCATCATAACATCTACAGAAGGACGATGAAGTGTACCAGCCGGCTCTGTAGAAATATCAATAACCGGAGAAGAAGATGGGCCGCGCAGCTTCATATGAAATCCGCCCGGAGCTATATATATATATCCATTCTTAACCGGTTCACCATTTTCTGCTTCTTTTACTTCAAGCTTGCACTGGCCGTTTAATCTATCTGCCAGCGATTTAGTAAACTTAGGGGGCATATGCTGAACAATAAAAATCGGCACTTGTACTTTTTCCGAAATAAGAGGAAGAACTTTTTGAAGTGTAAATGGCCCGCCGGTAGATATTCCTAACGCAATAGCTCTGTAACCGGCCTTTGGCAAATCTCTTAAAAATCCGGTAACGCGCGGGCGAACAATTGGAGTTGGCGAAATCGCCTTTATTCTATCTAAACGAGCTTTAAGAAGTCTGGAACGGGAAATTGCTTTTACCTTGGAAATTAAATCTTCTTTAATTTTAGAAATGTTAACGCTTACGTAGGACATTTCTTTGGGTATAAAATCTACCGCACCCATTTCCAGCGCTTTTAATGTAGCAGTAGCTCCTTCTGTTGTAATGGAGCTAATCATTAAAACAGATGTTGGGCATTCAGCCATAATCCGCTTCAATGCCGTTAGACCATCCATTACCGGCATTTCAATATCCAGTGTAATTACATCCGGCTTAAGTTTATTGGCTAACTCAACACCTTCCAAACCGTTATGAGCTGTACCAACAACTGCAATATCGGGATCGCTTTCCAGCATTATAGAGAGCGACTTCCGCATGAAAGCCGAATCATCAATAATTAATACTGCAATTTTGTCTTTCAAGCGTTTGCTTCCAGCTTATTAAATAGTTCGTGAATATCTAATATCATTACAACAGTTCCATCACCCATAATTGTAGAGCCGGCAATTCCATCTATCTTTCCCAAATAACTGCCGAGAGTTTTTATCACAACTTCTTGCTGACCGATAAGATCATCAACTTTAATTCCGTAGCGTTTTTCTGCAATACCTACTTCTACCACGTATTGCCATCCGTTTCTCTCTTCCTTTTTTCCTTCTAGTCTTCCTTTTAATAATTCCTTAAGCGAAACTAGAGGCAAAATGGAATCTCTTACCTGTATAACTTCTTTTCCTTTTATAGAATATATTTGCTCGTTGTTTACCCTAATAACTTCTATAACAGAACCGAGTGGAATTACAATCATTTCTTGATAAGCTTTAACAATCATTCCGGAAATTATAGCTAACGTTAAAGGCAACTTAATTGTAATCTTTGTTCCTTTGCCAAGCTCAGAATCGATATTGATAATACCGCGCAACTTGGAAACATTTGTTTTAACAACATCCATTCCCACACCGCGCCCGGATACGTTCGATACTTTTTCAGCAGTAGAAAAACCCGGCAAGAAAATCAGATTAATTGCTTCTTGACGTGTAAGTTCTTTCGCCTTGTCGCGTGTAATTAATCCTTTGTTTACAGCCTTTTCCTTCAATACTTCTATATCTAAACCTTTGCCATCATCTTCAATCGAAATAACAATATTGTTTCCAAGTTGTTCTGCCGCAAGAATAACTGTTCCTTTAGGACTTTTGCCGGCTTTAACTCTTACATCCGGCGTTTCAACGCCATGGTCTACAGAGTTACGTATTAAGTGAACAAGCGGATCGTTGATTTCTTCAATCAAATTTTTATCAACTTCTGTTTCTTCACCTTTGATAACAAGCTCTACATCTTTGTTAAGATCGCGCGTAAGGTCGCGGACTAATCTAGGATAGCGGTTAAAGATTTTAGCAATCTTAATCATGCGTAACTTCATTGCAACTAATTGCAGCTCGGTAGTCATCAAGTCGATCTGCTTTGTTACTTCGCCAAAATCACGAGTGAATTTATTGCCTTCGTTATCAACAGAAAAGTGAGAATTAACTTGCGAAAGTCTATTACGTCCCAACACAAGTTCCGAAACAATATCGAGAAGTGCATCTAGCCTATCAACATCAACACGAATTGTATTTTCTTTAACCGGAGCCGCAGCAGCTTTTTCTATGCTCTCAATTTTTCTCTCTTCTTGCTTAGGTTTTTCCGGCTGGGAAATTTCTATGGCGGCGGTTTTTGTTTCTTCTACTTCAATTCTTTTCTCTATTTCTAGTGGAACTTCTTTTGGCGCAGATGCTTCATCGTTACTTCCACCTTCAATTTCTTTAATCAATTCTTCCAGTATATTGCAAACATTCTCGATCTGTACGTTTTCATTCTGATCAACTTCTATCTTTTTCAGAAGCTCTTTAATAGTATCGAATGCAAGAATAATTCCGTCCATCAAGCTCTCGCTCAGAACGGCTTCACCTTTTCTCAGCTTATTTAAAATATCTTCACATTTGTGAGTTACGTCGGGTAAAGCTTCTAATCCAAGAAAACCTGATGTACCTTTAATTGTATGGAACGAACGAAATATTTGATTGAGTAATTCTTTATCGTCCGGTTTTTTTTCAAGCTCAAGAAGATCAACATCAAGTTTTTCGAGAATTTCTTTTGTCTCAACAATAAAGCTCTCAACAATCTCTTTCATTTCCGGATCAATGAGAGTCGGATTTTTCTCTTGGTTGCTCATTTTTTTGAAAATAGCTCGTCTATTTCTTTTTGTGATGGTTGAGTTGCATTGTCTGCTACAAGTGAATCTACAAGTGCTTGAGAGTTATGGTCTCTATCGTATCTTGCATCGGCATTGAAAGCTGATGCGGCTTTAGTTTCTACTTTCTTTTCTACTGCTATTTCTTTTTCATTTCCAATATCAAATAACAATGATGAAAGCTTTGTTTGAATACCATTCATTAAGTGATTTGCCGAAGCTAACTGCTGGGCCGTAATATCCTGTACTTGTAATGATATTGTAATGTTCATTAGCCCAACTTGAATTTTATCGGCCAAGCTAATAACTGCGGAATAGTCTCCATGAATAACTTCCGGATTTAACCCATTAGCAACCAAGTCTTTTACATCCGGATCATCGGGGTATTTTTCTGTTAGTCGTTGAATTGATTTCTTCTGACTATCTAGTCTTGTTCTTAATGATTCCAGTTTTGATATAATTGTTATCAAATCGCTTGAGGCACCGTCAACAACATCAAGAATCTCTGTTACTGCAACTTCGGTAGCATTGGTAACACTATTTATCTGAAGAGCTGCTTTTGGAAGTTTACTTGTACTGTCCAATATTGAGTTATTAACATTTTCAAGAAGCGGAATAGTAGCTTTCATGAAATCGACAATTTTTTCAATTGTAGGAATCAGTTTTTGCCCATACTCGAAAAATGAATTTACATCACTTAGTTTTTCGTAAAGGCTCTGCATATTTTGTACTGGATCCATGTTTACCTCTAAGCAACTGGAGTTGCAATTATTTGTTCAATTTTCTCTCTAAGCACTTGTGGAGTAAACGGCTTAACTATGTAATTGTTTACTTTTGCTTGCAGAGCTTCAACTATATCTTCCTTCATTCCGCGAGTTGTAACCATTAAAATTGGGATGGTTTCATACTTTGAATTAGCACGTACGGCCTTCACAAGATCTAATCCGGTTAAGTCCGGCATGTTCCAATCAGTAATAATGAAATTTATTCCATCATCGGCTTGAAGTTTGCTAAGGGCCTCTCTGCCGTCGCCGGCTTCAACAAAAGCATCATGCCCAATTTGTTTAAGTGAATTAAGGACAATTCTGCGCATTGTTACTGAATCGTCTACAACCAAGAATTTAAGTGCCATTATCATACCTCTAGTTTAAATATTTTGATACTTCGTAAGCGACTCGTTTGGGATCGAAAGGTTTTACTAAATACGAGTTGGCGCCACATTCCAGACCTTTCTGAATGTCTTCCGTTGCTCCAAGAGAGGAAAGAACAATTATTGGTAATTCTTTATATGCAGAGTTTTTTCGTATCGAAGTTATAAGTTCAAATCCATCCACGTTGGGCATATTTAGATCTGTAATAACTAAATCAACTTTGTGACTTGGAAGAATTTCTATCGCTTCCATACCATCGGCACAAGAAATAATTTCGTATCCTTTAACAGAGAGCGCAACCGAAACAAACTTTCTAATTGTCGGCGAGTCATCTGCTACAAGTATTACTTTCTTCATAAACTACTCCTTCTTATATCCAACAGTGTTGGGAAAACTAAATAATCTAAATGCTTTTGAGATTCCATGAAGCGTTTCGGAATAACCAATAAACAAGTAACCGCCTTTGTTCAATGAATTATAAAGATTCGATACAACTTTGATCTTACTAGCCTGATCGAAATAAATTAAAACGTTAGCACAGAAGACAACATCAAAATTGTAATACATCTTCATTGCGGATTCATCATACAAATTCAAAATTTTGAATGATGCCATCTTTTTAATTTCCGGAACTACTTCAAACGAACCGTTAGGCCCCGGTTTGAAATATTTCTTAAGGTAATAAGGCGGAGTGTTGCGGATCGAATAATCGCGATAGATTCCTGCATTAGCAGTTTCTACCACCGCGGTATTTATATCGGTTCCCATAACTTCCAATTCAAAATTTGGATAGCGCGGTTTTATCAAATCCTGGAATATCATCGAAATGGAATAAGCTTCTTCGCCGGAAGAACTGGCCGCACTCCATATTCTTATTTTATTTCTGCCAACTGCTTGTTTTGCCGCAATTACTTCCGGTAATATTTGAGAAGCAAGTGCATCAAGCTGAGGTTGATTTCTAAAGAAAAAAGTCTCGTTAATGGTAATCGCTTCATAAAAATATTTTTTTTCTGCTACGCCCGCAGCGCCAAATTTCAGCAAATCAAAATATTCTTCAAAAGTTTTTAATCCGAGGAAACTCATTCTTCTTTGCAAGCGACTTTCCAGGAAATATTTCTTGTTATCCTGGAAGTATATTCCGCAATTTTCATAGATATACTTGCGTATACTGTCAAACAGTGTTACAGACATTAACAACTGTTTAGAACCTAGTCCACTTAAGTTTTGAGTCAACCCCTGCGTGTTTAAATTCAGTGTTGGATTCATGTCTCTCAATTTGAATTTGCGGAAACGTTATTGTTTTTAGAATTATAAACAAATGATGCTCTGTCACGAACCATTTCATCCTCATCATTTGCTAATTTTTGCAGTGGAGCTTCAACTGCTTCCATCGGGAATTGTTCGATAAGCTCAACTAATCTTATTCTGTTCCATGTGTTTTCATCTGCAACCATGGAATCCACAAACAGCAAAGCCGTTTCCGAATCTATTGTAAATAAGATTTCCATAGAAGCTCTTCGTACTTCTTCATCGGGATCGTTTAATAAGCCGCTCATTGCCTGCGTAATTCCGCGCAACTCCAGCATAGGTACGTTAATCGGGATTTGATATTCGTTTACATAAACAATTGTTTGTTGAAAAACATTGAGTACGTTGCGAATGTTTTTAGGCTTGCTGTTTATCACTCGCGCTATTTCGAAATAAATATATTCACAAGTTCCAAATAGTTTTGTCTTTATCATTTCATCAAGCTCGTAATCTTCGCCAAGCAAATTCAAGCTGGTAAATAAAATATCTTTATCATCAAACGTTTCTATCATGTTGAACGCAATCTTTTTATGCTCAAGCGTTCCTTCGGAAATCGTGTACATCAACAAACTTTTCATTCTATTATCGTACGGAATATCAAGGTTATATCTGTCTTTCAACTGTGAGATCGATGTGATTAAAGGAAGAATAAGTGGACCGGTAACTGTATTTACTTGCTCTAGCAAAAAGAAGAATGTTTCCATATCACCAAGATTGCCTAAGCTTTCCAAAATGGAATACTGAGTAATATCATCTTCAACCGGGAATTTTGATACCAGAAATTCTAACGCAGCTCTAGAACCAATTTTACCTAGAGCTTCAACTGCTGTTGGTTTGAATAACTCGTTGCGGTCGTAAAATAGCATCAATACATCTACAGAAGATTCATAGTGTAAATTGCCGAGAGCTTCTATACAAGCTAGAATTACATTATCATTTTCAGATTCGCTTAGTATGCCCATTACATATAGTGCAGCCCGCTTATCTCCGATTAAGCCCATAATATCGATCAAGAATTTTAAAGTGTCATCATCATCCAGATGTTCGAACTGTATCATCGCATCAACAGAATTTGAACCGAGTTTAAGAAGAACTTCGCCGGCTAAATTTCTAACCGAGATATCTGGCGAGGGAACAAATTGTACTACGTGATGAGCAAATTGAGGAAGCGCCAGATTAATCATCTGCATACTAGCTGCATTCCGAACACCCTTATCAGCATCATTCAGCAAATCTGAAATTGCTTTAATGCATTTATCGTCTAAATCGGATTCTGCTAACGAATAAAGAAGTTCGATCTTCTCTTCCGGGGTTCCATTTTCAAGTATTTCTAAGTTGCTTTTACCTTCAGACATAAGCCGATCCATTATTTTATCGAAATATTCAATTACTATGCCCGTTGCTCTTTCACTCAATTCCCACAGGAAAGCGATTTGTTTACGGTTTCTTGAATAATATTAGCCATATGTAAACAATCATCCATTTTCCACAATTCCCAAGTAAATAATTTCTAACATTTCAAGAGTCTTAATAGGCTTCTTATTATCGGGTCGCTATTCGAAAAAATTAGGTTCAAATCGATTTTTTTTAAGAAAAGTATTTGAGAGAGACCTACTTGTTGTGTGAATTAGGGCTCACCGGAAAATAAGGTGGCTAAGGTTGCTCAGTCAAAATATTGGATAACTCTAAAGAAGAAGTTTGTATCAACGACGCCTCTGATTCTTTGTCTGAACAACTTTAGTTTAGCATGAAAACTATCTATAGCAGAATTGGTCCATCAGCTCTTCTATTTTTTCATTTTCTTCTTCTTCTTTTTTCTCTCTTAATTTCAACATGTTCTTTTGCCGCCTTAAATCCGCTGATCCACCATAACACCGAATAGCAGACGAAAAACTTATTTTTTCTTCTTCTTTAAGATCTCTTCCATCTGATCCATTACTTTATTCATTTTTGCCATTGTAAGATCAAATGCTTCGGCTGAAAGCCGTCCACATACATATCCCAAACTTCTTTTGGTAATCTATTTTCCATCTCTTATCTTTGTTAGGAAAACATAACATGTGTTAGCTTATCCTAACATCAAAATAATATGATTATACATAAGATTTTAAACGAAATATTTACCACGTATTCTCATGTTGCAATCTTACGTGAGCTTCGTTTCTCAAAAAATGGATTCTCCGGAAGAGAAATTGCAATGAATGCTGGTATAAGTCCACCATCATGCTTAGCGGCATTATCAAAACTAGAAAAACTAAAAATTGTCAACCGGCAAATCGGCGGTAACGTTCACATATACACTCTCAACTTTGATAATTATCTTGTTAAAGAGGGCATTCTTCCCCTTCTTGAAATTGAACAGTCACTTCCCGGCAGAATCGTTATTCTGTTAAAAAAAGCCTTATCAAAAAAATCTGTCAGCGCTATTCTATTTGGAAGTGTTGCCCGGCTGGAAGAAACTAATAGCAGTGATTACGATCTTTGCATAGTGTACCAAACTCAAAGCGATAAAAAAGAATTAGAGAGACTTATTAATCAGATCCGTCCAAAACTTTATTCTCAATTTGGTATTTCCATCGCCCCTTACTTCATCTCCCTTTCCGATTTTAAGCTAAGAGCAAAAAAGAAAGCCTCTCCGGTAAATGATATTGTGAAGGAAGGCAAGATACTTTTCGGTGAATCCATAAGGAGCTTACTCAATGACTAAAAAGACGTCTCAAGTTTCTGTTGAAAAGAACAAAGCCGCAAATTTTCATTCCGTTGCGCTAAACTTTTGGCACGGAGCTAAGTTGGCTGCCGAACATCAGTACTATAATGCTGCCGGCGTTCTAATTGTGCATTCCGCAATTGCCTATGCCGACGCCTTGTGTATTAAAACCAAAGGTAAAAGAGCTAAGGGTGAGAATCACCATGAAGTGGTAAATCTTTTGGACAGTATTATTATCCAATCAGATACAAAAAAAAGAGCCCTCGACAATCTTTCCAAAATAATCGAGCAGAAAAATATTGTCTCATACCATGGCGATATTTATCATAAAAGTGATATTGATAAACTTTCGAGAAGCTTTGACAAATTTCAAGAATGGGCAGAAGCTCTTTTATTAAAATAATTTACTCGGCGTATTGAGTAAATTATCTCAACGTTGAGTATACGGAAAACCATTATCTATTTTTTCTTCTTCTTTAAGATCTCTTCCATTTGATCCATTACTTTATTCATTTTTGCCATTGTAAGATCAAACGCCTCGGATGAAAGCGGATCCAATCCGGCTTTCTTAATCAAATCCATCGGGTAAGCCGAGCTTCCCCCTTTTAGAATATTATAAAACTTATCAACTGCCGGCTGACCCTCGTTAACAATTTTTTCAGCGAGAGCTGTAGCGTAAATGAGCGAGGTTGAATATTGGTAAACGTAGTATGTATAATTTACAAAGTGCGGAATGTGAGCCCATTCGTAAGCAATGTAATCATCAACAATGCATGCGCCGGAATCATTTCCATAATAGGTTTTTACAATGTCGTAGTAAATCTTACTCATGTCTTCGCCAGTAAGCGGTTCACCCTTTTTAATCTTCTTATGAATCTCCCACTCAAATTCTGCAAAGGAAGTTTGGCGGAAAATTGTTGTACGGAGTAAATCCAGATAAGAGCCAAGCAAATAAAGTTTTTCTTCATCGGTCTTAACTTTGTTTACCATATAATTATTCAAAAGAGTTTCGTTTATGGTTGATGCGATTTCCGCCACAAATGTTGCGTACTGTGCATCAACAAAAGACTGGCTCTTGTTGGAATAATAGCTGTGCATAGTATGCCCAAGCTCGTGAGCCAAAGTCGAAACCGATTCATAATCATCAGTCCAGTTCATTAAAATGTATGGATGCAAATCGTATTGAGCGCCGGATGAATAAGCGCCGCTTCTTTTACCGGTTGAAGGAATGTAATCAATCCACTTTTCATCGAAAGATTTCTTTACAGTGGAAACATATTCTTGACCCATCGGCTTGAACACATCAAGCAAAAGTTTTTGTCCATCTTCAACATTGTATTTGAAATCAACTGATTTTACAAGCGGTACATACAAATCATAATAGTGAAGTTTATCAATACCGAGCATCTTGGCTTTCAGCTTTAGGAAGCGATGAAGGGTCGGAAGATTTTTATGAATCTGGCTTATCAGATTTTCATAAACAGAAACCGGAATGTTATTGGAGTTAAGTGAGCTTTCGAGAACGGTTTCGTACTTTCTATTTTTAGCGTAGAAATAATCTCCGCGGACTTTTCCCGCTAGATTAGCGCCAAAAGTATTTTGATATTTCTTATAGTTCTCGAACATAGAACGCATAACAAGCTCGCGGTCTTTACGGTTTTGTACCGCTCTGTATTTGTTAAACGCTGCGGAGTTTAATTCTACTTGTTCGCCTTTTGATAATTTTATTTTCGGATTAGGCTTTTCTGCATTATAGAATATGCTGTGAAGTTCGCTCGGTGTGGAAGTAATCAATCCTGCGCTTGCTAATATTTCTTCTTCGCGGGCGGATAAAGTATGAGCGCGAAGACGTAAAATATCGCTTACGTAAAATTTGAATTCGCTTAGCTCTTTTTTCTCATCGAAGAATTTCTTGATGCGCACGGCATCCATGCTAAGTATTTCCGGATTGATGAAAGAAGCTGCTTCGCCAAGTTTTGTACCGATTGTAGTGGAAATTTGATTGAGAGATTGGTTTGCACTTATACGTAAATCTTCATCAGCCGTGCGGAATGCGTAATCGGAAAGCTTGTAATACAGTTTATAGATATCGAAATAAATACGCAGCGTTGTGTAAAATAGCTCCGAGTTCTTACCCATTTTCCCTTGAAACGATTTCAATGTTTCAATCTGCGCTTGGATTGTTTCTTTGTCTTTGTTCCATTCATCTACACTTTTATAGATAATGGAATTATTCCATTTATATTTTTCCGGAATGTCTTTGCGTTCTTTGTTCTGAGCAAAGGAAATTTGCGTTGCCATTATAATCACCAAAAAAATTGAACAAATATTGTAAAACACTTTCATTGTGGTCTCCACAAAGTTAATTATTAGC
>CAZEDR010000043.1:0-16670 GCA_964510975.1 uncultured Melioribacter sp.
GCTCGAGATGACGTGCATTAAATGCAACAGTGTAATTTCCCGGTTGCTTGTACTCATCAACAAGTGTTGCAACTTCCCGACCTAGCACATTATACACTTTTAGCGTAACGTGTTGTAAAGACGAGGCATGCCTCGTCTCTACCGGTATTGAATAACTTATAGTGGTTTCCGGATTAAACGGATTTGGATAATTTTGGCTGAGAGCATAAGAAGTATTTATAATTTTGTCTCTTAGAATATCAGTAGTAGAACTAGATTTTATTTTCGCTAAGAACATATCATCCTTACCAACACTAACAAGAGAATCTTTCCCAATGCGGGTGTAATTAAGGAATTTTCCGGTTAAATAATAATTTCCATTTTTGTCATCTGCTACAGAGTTCGCCCAATCTCTGCTGGATGAGCCGACTGAAAATATTTTATTTATTTTCCCATTTTCATTGAATGATATGAAGAAAGGATCATCATTTCCATATCCTGCAACTATAGTATCTCCCCAAACCGCACCTGGCTGCATATAGCCTGCTACTAATAAGTTCCCATTTTTACCAACAATAAGTTTTCTACCTTGATCAGCTCCAATGGAACCATAGTTTTTTACCCAATCCAACTTACCTTGTAAATCATAAGAGGCAATAAAAAGATCCCAGCCCAAAGTCCATGGTCCGTTTGATCTTATTAATACGTTTTCAAAATCTGCTTCGCCAGCAATTAAGCCGGTTATGTAAACTCTGTCATTAAGAACTGCCAATCCGTATAACTGATCAGCCTCATCCGCGCCAGCTCTTCTTATCCAAAGCGGCTTTCCGGAAAAGTCTAATTTTAATAAATATATGTCGAAAAAGGATTCACGTGAATAAACTGTGTCCTTTCCAGCAGCAAGTGAACTTTCAAAAATTCCACCCATATAAATATTTCCCGCATCATCGGTATCAACTCTCCAACATCTGTCAAATCCATCTCCCTCAAAAGAATTTGCCCATAAGAACCCACCATTTTGAGAAAGCTTTGTAATGAAAATGTCCCAACTTCCGGCTGATGTTAGCGTAGTACCAGCAAGCTCCATCATATTGTAAAACCGCCCCACTAATAAAATATCATTTGTTGGCGTGATTTTAATGTCGCCTCCGGTATCAAATTTCATTCCGCCCGCAGTTTTGCACCAAAGCAATTTACCATTGCTATTAAATTTTGCAACGAATATATCTGATTCGCCTTTTGATATATAGGCAGAATCTTCTATTACCATTGTTTTAGAAAATTCACCACATATTAAAATGTTTCCAACATAATCTATTTTTAACGATCTAGCTTTGCTGACACCGTTTCCAGATATATGCTTTTTCCAAATTATCTTACCTGTTGGATCAATTTTTACTAATAAACTGTTTAGTCCAGCTATCGGATTAAAAGAAGCTCCATCAATATTTAATGTTTTCTCGAAAGTGCTAATGAGAACAACATTATTGTCTGCGTCAAGAACTAAATCTACACCTTCGTCATTTCCAATTGAACCAATTTGTTTAGTCCATTCAACTTCTAATTGCTGACTATAAATATTTATTGAAGAGAGAACCATAAAAAGGAAAAATATTTTCCCCATCACCGACTTATAAATAAACTTCATACAATACCTTTTTTAGTTTTCGATTAAAATGAATGCACTCCACAGACCCGGGAATACTCCTTTATTTATCATTTCTAATTTTGCAGCTTGTAATGCTGATTTAAATGACAGATTCTTATTGACAAGTTTATTGTAAAAAACGGTCATGAAGTCACTTGTAAATTTATCGTTAATCTTCCACAAAGATTGAATAAGATTTTTTGCACCGGCATATAAAAAGCCACGGGTTAATGTTAACATACCTTCCCCCTTTTCAACTTTTCCTATACCGCTTTCGCATGAGCTTAGGACTAACAATTCAACTCCCTTCATATCCAAATTGTACGTCTCTCCGGTAAACAAAAAACCATCGTCTTGGATTGTAGAATCTTCTGTGTTTGTAAATGCAAGACATGATAGTTCCGGGTACAATTCATTTGAAAAACCGTGCGTAGAAAGGTGGACTATTTGGTAAGTGTTGCTTTTAAGTAAACTTTTGAAAGTTGTTTCAGTTGCTTCATTACCCAAGTAAAGATTTTTTTTACCTCCAAATAGTCTAAAAGCATTCTCAACTTCATTTTTCGAAAATGGCAGTTCTTGAAGGAATCCATTTTTATTAAGCATACTCGATCTCATTACCGTATCCATCGAGCGATACACGTTTTCAGCAAGTAAATTACTTGTATGTGATGCAAATACCGGAGCCATTCCGGCAAAAGAAAGCGCCTTATTGCTAGGAGTAGATTCTTTATCTAAAATTCCTTTATAGAACATAGTAACTGATGGAGCATAACTTATCTTAAATCTATTAACAAGATAATTCTGCTTTTTTTTCGCAGCATCCATCGAAAATGTTTCAAAAGGTATTTTATGTAAGAGTCCATCCGGTATAATTACTAAATCTGTTTTTTTTGAAATTCCGGACAATACCGGTTTAACAAGTTGCCGAAATAAGTTTTTGCTTTCTTTATTGAAAGATTCAACTTCCCCCGCTTTGAGCGAATAATTGTATGCCGTAATTGATTTAATTAAGAAGCTATCCAATTTACACTCGTTAATACTTAGCCCTTCTTTACCTAAACTGAAAGTAAAGAGTTTCTCAGTGCCAAAGAAGTAGCTGATGATTGAAGTTTTGGAATCAATTGTTTTTTGAAGATCTTCAATTCTAACTATCTCCGTATTGTATTTTAGATTGAAGTAGTTTTTATAATCACTCTCGAAAAGATGCCATAAGTCATCGTATTGGCGGTTCGTTTCAAATAGTTTGCTTCTGTACATAGCTAAATCAGTGCTATCTTCACTCTCCGCCAATTGTTTTGAGTAATTTGTTTTTAATGCTTGCAGCATGTTTTCTTTTTTAATCAGACTATCCGGAATATTAGAGAACTTGAGGGCATCAGATTTCATCATTAGAGAATACAAAACAGCAGATTTTCCTTGTTCAGAAAAATTGTACGCGATTGTCTTTAAGGAATCTGCTTTTTTGTTTATAGATAATATTCTGAAACATAGAGCGATACCCTTTTCATATACATTCGAGGCAATTGTACCAAGAGCAATCTTATCATCTTTATTACTAAGGTTTTTTCGAGCATTCTGTATTACTTTATCAGCAACTAAATAGTTAGGAAGAGCTTTTTCAAATAGTAGAAGTCTTTCATTGGAGTTGTTCAATTCAGCCATTTCCAAAATAGTTTCTGCTTTTGCAAGAAGGGACTTTATTAATTCGGAGTAATTGATTGAATTTGCAATCCGGTCACTAGCATAATATTCCGATTTCTCTATAGTTCTTAAATTTGCAGCAATTGCTTGCTGGTAATAATCCATAGCAGTTTGATATTCTTTCTTAGCTTTGAAAGCATCGGCAATGCCATTATAACTTACAATTACATTCTGATTGAAATCGCCAAGTAATTGTTTTTGAATTACCAATGCTTTCATATCATATTCTAGAGCTTGGTCATATTCTTTTTGTTCAAAGTATAAAGTAGCAATATTATTTAACGCCTCAGAAACACGTAAATGTTTCTCACCTAAAAGCTCTGTATAACTTTTCAACGACATATTGTAATAACTTAATGATTTGTTATACTCACCAATATTCTTGTAATCTATTCCCAAATTGTTAAAGTTTTCTGCTATTTTAACATTATTCTCCCCGAGGATGCTTTTAAATAGTTCCAGTGCTTTTAAGTGGAATTCTAAAGATTTTGAATAATCTTTTTTTGCTACATATACACTGCCAATATTGTCATAACTTTCTGCTACCAGAGAATGTCTTTCTCCTAAAGAAGTTTTTCTAATATCCAGCGATTTATAAAAGTATTCAAGCGATAGATCATATTGTGCTGTTGAGTAATAAACGTTTCCAATGTTGTTATAACAATCAGATACTTCCGCACTGTGTTCTCCATGAATCGCTTTTCGAATTTTTAATGCCTTAGTGTAGTAATCAAGAGATGTGCTATAATCCGACATTTCATAATAAACCACACCTAGATTGTTGTAGCTATCACCAATTAATACATGCTTCTCACCAAAAAGTTTTTTTCTAATTTCGATGGATCTGGAATAATAACTTAACGATGAATCATATTCCGAAAGCACTTGATAGGCATAGGCAATATTGTTATAACTATCGCTAACCTGTAGACTGATTGGACCATATTTATTTATTCTAATTTTTAGTGATTTTTTCCAGTAGTCTATTGCCCTAATAAAATCTGAAAGATAGAAATTTGTGTTACCGATATTGTTATAAGTATCTCCAACATCATTACCATTTTCTCCATAAAGCTTTATCTGCATCCGCAATGCAGTTTGATAATTCTCCAGAGCATCACTATATTTTTGTTGCTGCAAGTTGATATTTCCAGTTAAAAAATAACATTGTGGTATTACATCGTTGTTTTCACCTAATATCTGAATACTCTTCTCTTTTAGTAATTTTATCTTATCTAAAGATTCTATCAACTTTCTTTCTCGGGTATAAATCGAAATTATCCTAAACTCACATCTAAAATGTTTTTTCAAGAGATTATTCGCTAAGTAAATTTGCGATGCCTGTTCAAATAGTGCTTTGGAACTATCATACTTTGCGGCAGTCATTAATGTCTCTGCCTTTTTAAAGTAGTTATCTGCGCTTGTTGTATCTGAAACAACTTGCCCTTTCAAAAAGAGAAATGGTAGTAACACAATAATGATAAATACTTTCAGTCTCATAAATTCAGTTCCCAGTTGGTTTGGTTTTTTTTATGTTATTGGGTGACACTTCTACTTTTGAGATTTGTTTTTCATCCTACTTCGTTTTTGTGTTTATCGTTTAATAAAACATCTTGCTAAAAAGCCCAAATCCTTTTTTGACTTCAATCTAGAAATCGATAATCATGCAGAAATACCACTAAATTTGTACCATACTTCATTTATAGCCGTCTTATCTTCAACTGTTGAGTTAATAGTATTATTAGACAACCCTTCGTTTATCGAAAGAGTTTTTATTTCATAATTGTTTGATTGAGAGAACAATCTGGTGTTGGCAAATCCTAGTATAATGATCAACGATATTATTTTTAGTAGTCTCATAATATCTATCGTTTTGTGCTGCATGTGGGATTTGTGATCATAAAATATATTTCCCCATTTAGAGGTATCTAAAGACAAACTGAATATAGAAATATTTTAACTTCAAATACACATTCTACAACTTGAAATCTGTTTTGAAGTTGCTCGGTTTTTCTTCTTTAAATCCTTTTTGGTATCTGCTTTAAAGGTGATTGATGCTTAAACGCTTATTTAATCCGTTGTGTGAATTAAGTTTTATGAGGTCAAAGCAATTATTTAACTGAAGTTACGCAAAAGTTGAATTTCATTAATTTTCCTTAGTGAAATCTGGTGACTTAGTGCTTTTGTGGCTCAATTTCTTAGACTTTCTTTTGTCGAAAAGACACTAAGAAATCACAAAGTGCGTAACTTCAGTTATTTAATCAAAAAAGAAACGCGGATTGAACGCTCGCTTCGCGGTCGAAGCGGGGATTTATCATGATACTTCGATTGATCCTTCGCTACGCTCAGGACAAGACTCAATACAGGTTTACACAGATAAATTTTTGAATAATTGCTTTTGACTTCCTTATCCATTCTCTCAATTCTAATTCACATAACGGGTTCTTATAATCAAGAAGCAACTGAAAAATTACAAATTATCATGTTGAGCTAAGTGAAACATCTCGATTTAAGAATGTAAATAGACTCTTCTCCCGCCGTTTGGGGAGTTTTAAAATAATTCAGAGTCTTCAATCAAATTAATCTGAGGTCTAAAAAATAACTTGACTCAATGGTTCGGAAGTAATATTTTACTGCCAGTACTTTCAGTGTCATTTAGGTGATATTGATTGCTACTTGGCCCAGTGTCCCCCCCCAACACTGGGCTTTTTTAATTAAAGGAGATAAAATGGCAAAGAGCATTAAGACAATCAAAGACACTAAAAAGAGTTTCATTTCACCTTTTCAAGAATACTGGACAAAGAAAAACTATTTATTATTAGGCTCGGGTCTGGCAGTGTTAATCTTGGGTTATTTTTTAATGGCACAAGCGCCCTGGGATGGATTTGCCAGTATGAACCTTTCGCCAATTATTTTGTTAGTAGCTTATTTGGTAATTATTCCTCTTTCAATTTTGTTTAAAACATCGTCTTCAAAAAAGTAGAAAAATGTTTTTTGCAAAGGTAGTTGGAAATCTCGTTTCTACACCGAAGAACAAATTTCTTGTGGGGCATAAATTATTAATCGTCCATCATGTAAATGAGCATACCGAATTGATTGGGAACAAGGATGTAATTGCAATTGATTTAGTTGACTCAGGTATTGGCGATATTGTTATTGTTGTTCAAGAAGGAGATGCCATTCAACAGATGCTGGGACACGCAAACGCACCGGTAAATACTATGATAATTGCGGTTGTTGACAACATAGAGCTTTCAGAATAGTGAGTCGTGATACAGGTTAGTTTTAACAAACTGGTTCAGTTAAAACAGTTACACTCGATCGAAGGTATCGGGCCTCAGAAAATATTATCCTTACTTGGTAAATTTCAAAGCATTGAACAAATCCTAAACGCATCCTTCAATGAATTATTATTAGTTGAAGGAATAAGCAAAACTCTCGCCTTAAAAATCATTAAGTCCAATGAAAGCCAACATATTATTTCCGATGAACTGGAGAAAGAACTTAATGCTCTTGATAAGATCAATGCTAATGTTATAACTTTTTTAGATGAAAGCTATCCATCGCAACTGAAGAACATTTATTTCCCGCCAATATTTCTTTACTATAAGGGCAATATTGAATTGATTGGAACAAGTTCAGTTGCCATAGTTGGAACGCGCGAACCTACTACCTATGGTAGAATTACTGCTGAGTTAGTAGCAACCGAGCTAGCTAATAGAAAGGTCACTAGTGTAAGCGGACTAGCGAGAGGAATTGATACGATTGTTCACTCTTCTTCTCTAAAAGCCAACGGAAAAACAATAGCTGTAATTGGTTCCGGCTTGGATGTAATTTATCCACCTGAGAACAAAAAACTTTTTGATGCTATTTCTGAAAGTGGAATAATTATTTCGGAATATCCGCTTGGGACAAAACCAGATGCGCAAAACTTTCCAAGGAGGAACAGAATTATTTCTGGGGTCTCATTAGGGACATTAATAATCGAGACGAAAATGAATGGTGGCGCAATGCTGACGGCACAATATGCATTGGATCAAGGGAAAGAAGTTTTTGCGGTTCCGGGTAATCTTAACTCTAAGTATAGCGAGGGACCAAACTTACTGATACAAAGAGGAAGTGCTAAACTGATAAGAAATGTTGATGACATGCTTGAAGAACTCCGTTTACTGATGAACCCTTCGGAGGATAAAAACGTTTTGCAAAAGCAAGTAGAATTAAATCTTTTTGAAGAAAAAATTTATACTGCTTTACAAAGCGAACCAAAGCAAATTGATGAAATCTCACTTCTTAGCGGATTGAGTACTTCGGACTGTTTAATTCATTTGTTAAGTATGGAATTCAAAGGAATTGTTAGACAGCGACCCGGGAAAGTGTTTTCACTAGACTAGTCATATCCGTTTTGTGAATGATATGGGCGTTGGAAAAAAATAATTTATAAACTAAGAAATAGAACGCAGATTGAACTGATTTAACATGATTAAGACAGATCGGGCGTTTTGAATATTATTTATTCTGAAGGCTAATCATACTTCTTTTTGTTTTTCCAAAGGCTCTTTAATCTTTCCTTGATAGATTTTTCATTCCCGTTTTCGGAAGGAAAATAAAACTGTTTTACTCTCAGCTCATTAGGAAGATAATCTTCGCTTAGAAAATTATTTTGAAACGAGTGTGGGTATTGATAATCTTTTCCATATCCCAATTCTTTCATTAGTTTGGTTGGTGCATTGCGCAGATGAATTGGGACAGAAACAAGTTCGGATTTTTTAACTTCTGCCAAAGCATTATCTATTGCCATATAAGAAGCATTACTCTTTGGTGATGATGCGAGATAGGTAGCACACTGAGCTAGAATTATTCTAGCTTCCGGCATGCCGATTTTATGAACAGCACTAAACGTTGCTTCAGCAAGAACCAGCGCATTCGGAGATGCATTACCAATATCCTCAGCAGCAAGAACTACCATTCTTCTAGCTATGAACAAAGGGTCTTCTCCTCCTTCAATCATTCTTGCCATCCAATAAATTGCCGCGTCCGGATCGGAACCTCTGACGCTTTTGATGAAAGCGCTAATAATGTTGTAATGCTCTTCACCGTTTTTATCGTAAATAATGTTTTTACGCTGGACAACATTCTCAATTATTTTTTTTGTTATAACGATTTCATCTTTAGTCATTTCTTGCAGCACACAAGCTTCAAGAATATTTAGAAGAGTTCTAGCATCTCCTCCTGAGATGAAAATCAAATAATCTTCATCTTCGAGTTTTATATTCAATGAACTAAGAAATTCATCTTTTGTAAGAGCAAAGTTTACGATGTTTTGGAGATCAACTTTGCCTAATTCATCCAAAACGAAAATTCTTACACGAGAACGAAGCGCGGGAATAACTTCGAATGAGGGATTTTCTGTTGTAGCACCCATTAAAATAATTTCGCCCGATTCTACAGAAGAAAGCAGCGCATCTTGCTGAGCTTTATTGAAACGGTGAATCTCATCAATAAATAAAATTGTTCTTTTGAAATGTTGAAGATTGACTCTAGCCTTCTCAATTACCTCACGTATTTCTTTTACGCCGGAAGACACAGCATTAATTTTATAGAATTCAGAATCGGTAGCTTCGGAAATAATTTTAGCAAGTGTAGTTTTGCCTGTGCCGGGCGGTCCCCAAAGAATGATTGAACTCAGAGTATCATTCTCCACCATCATTCTAAGCGGTTTTCCTTCACCAACAAGTTTTGCTTGTCCTTGAAACTCTTCGAGTGTTTTAGGGCGGCATCGTTCGGCAAGAGGCGTATGCGGAATTTGAACTTTACTTTTCACAAACTATTTCTCTTCTATACGAAAGACTTTTTCTGTCTTCTTTAGCATGTGATACTTTTCTCTGGCAACTCTTTCTAGCTTAACTTTGCTTGTCTTTAATGAATCTATTTCTCGTTCCAGCATAAACAATTTTTCTTCTGCCTTTTTAATTTCAGAATCCATTTGTTTTAGTTCTTTACGGATTTTCAAAAACCTCAGTAATCCGTTTTCATTGAAGACAATAAAGGCTGATGCACTCAGAAACACGACTGCAATTAAAATGCGAATAACTAGTTTGTTGTTCATTTAAGAGCGTTTTTTACAATGCGATCAATTAATTCTTCGAAAGAAATACCCGCAGCATTTGCTGCTTTAGGTACAAGACTTAAGTTTGTCATTCCGGGCAGTGTATTTATTTCCAAGCAGTAAGCTTTGTTTTCTTCAGTCAAACGAAAATCGATACGCGAATAACATTTACAACCCACAGCTTTGAAAGCATTAACAGCTTGTTTTTGTATATCGATTCTAACTTCTTCCGGCATTGGAGCCGGAACAATATATTCCGACTTACCGGCAGTGTATTTGCTTTCATAATCATACAGTCCGCTCTTCGGAACAATTTCTAAAATCGGGAGAGCAACCCCATCTAGAACAGCAACCGTCAACTCTCTACCCGGAATGAATTGCTCAATCAAAGCTTTGTCTGAATACTGCAAAGCAAGTTTGATAGCCGGAATTACATCATCATCAGACTTGCATACAGTTAAACTTACACTTGATCCTTGATCGTTTGGCTTAACAATACAAGGATAGCCAAATTGATTTCTAATTTTTTCCGGAAATTCAGAATAATCTTGCTGATCAATATCCGCAACAATCCAAGACGGAGTTAAAACACCGAAGTGCTGAATCACAACTTTGGTCATCGCTTTATCCATTGCGAGTGAACTTGTCAAAATTCCGGAACCGGTATATTTAACGCCGCGCATTTCCAGCAAAGAGTGAATTGTACCATCCTCGCCCCATCTTCCATGCAACGCAAGAAAAGCAAGATCAATATCATCAAACAATTTGGAATTAATTATTTCGACATAATTTCTGTTAGTGAGCTCAGCAAAATCTTTTTCATCAAAAAGTAGAGCTTCTTCCTTAGGCTGATTTAATCCGTAAGCGGGATCGATTGGAAACACTTCGTGCCCCATTCCTCTTAATGCAGATAAGATTGATGTAGAAGTTTTTTTAGATACTTCTCTTTCGGGAGATGTACCACCAAGTAATAATGCGATTCTCAATTTTTCTTTCATGATTTTTATTTTATGAATTGTTTTTCGATTTCTTCAATAATTCTCATGTTCGCTAAACCGTCTTCGCCGGAGACTTCGGGCGATTCATTTTTTATGAATGAACGCTGAACCGAACGAAGCATAAGGACAAGTTTATTTGAACGTTTTCTAAAAACCTTTCTGGCTTCCCCTTGAATATCTATAATTAATTTTGAAACGGAATTTTTCTTTCCAAAAAAGTTCTCGATGCTAACCGATCCGTTATGGCCGATGATTTCAATTCTATTATTTGCTTTTTTACAATCATACGAAACTGAAAAACTGCCATATCCGCTACTGTTAAATTTTACAACTGCTGCAGCAAAATCTTCCGAATCACTTTTGTAAACTACGTTATCAAGAAAAGCTTTCGATTCCGAAATATCTCCACCAAAGTAGCGAAGCAGATCAATCATTTGTGCGCCAAGATCGCGAAGCACTCCGCCGCCGCTTAATTCTTTTTTCATCCGGAAATTATCATCCGCCGGAAAATCGGTGTGATATGTAGTTGAAATAGAGACAATCTTTCCAACCATTTGCTTATCAATAAGTTCTTTAGCTTTGTGTACATGCGGGTGAAAACGGTGTTGATGATTTATAATCAGCCAAACTTTGTTTTCTTTGCAGACTGAAATCATCTTTTCAGCTTGCTCAGAAGTTATGGCAATCGGACGTTCGCAAAGAATATTTTTTTTGGCTTTAGCTGCTTTTATAACTTGCTCATAATGATCGGAATTCACACTTGAGATGTAAACAGAATCAATATCGCTAGCCAGAAAAGAGTCGTAATCATCATATGAGTGAGCCGCACCAAACTTTGAAGCAATTTCTTTTGCACGTTTCTGGTCGTGGCTGTAAACTGCAACCAGCTTACTTCTTTGAACTTGCTGAAGTGCCGGAAGGAAAGATTCCTCGGCATATATCCCGCAACCGGAAACTCCCCATTTTAATCTTCTTGGTAATGCCGAAGGCAGTTTAATCTTCTTATTGTTTACTAGCATATTATATTTTTAGTTTATTCATAAGGAGTTTAATCGGCAGCGAATTTTGCATTACATAAAAATGAACAGCCGGAACATTATTATTTAATAATTCTTCAACTTGCTTTTTTGTCCACTCGACACCAACTTCAATAACATGTTCCGGTTTTGCAGCTTCAACTTCATCTGCAAGTTCTTGCGGAATATCAATAAAGAAATTTTTAGGTATGGTTTTTATCTGCGCCTTGGATGTAATCACTTTTAAGCCGGGAATGATTGGTGCGGCAATCCCCTCTTTTTTGCACAACTCAACATAGTCGAAATAGAACTTATTTGAATAGAACATCTGGGTAACTATATATGATGCACCGGCTTTTACTTTTTCTTTGGTGTGTTTGATATCGGTTGCAAGATTAGGCGATTCAAAATGTTTTTCTGGATAACCGCCAACACCAATACAAATGTCCATTGGCTCAGCGTCAAGTAATCCATCTTCAATATACTTTCCTTGGTTCAATCCTTCTATTTGAGTTACTAGATCAACCGCGTATTCATTCATGCTTCTGCCGAACTTTAAGGGCTTCTTAAACGCAGCATCATCTCCTCTTACCGCAAGAATATTATCAATTCCTAAATAGTGGAGTTCAATTAAAAAATCTTCTGTTTCTTCGCGGGTAAATCCGCTGCAAAGAACGTGAGGAACCGCGTCAATGTTATATTTATTTTGGATGAGCGCGCAGAGTCCGAGTGTTCCGGGTCTTTTGCGCTTAACTTTCATCTGCATTCCGCCGCCAATGGTCTCTTCATACATAACTTCTGCGGCGTGGCTTGTTATATCTATGAAAGGCGGGTTGTACTTAACAATATCATCCAGCACATGAAGAAGCTGTTTTATATTGCCGCCCCGCTTAGGAGGAATAATTTCAAAACTGATTAATGGATTCTTGGCTTTATCTAAGTGTTCAATAACTTTCATGCTTACCCTAATTAGTACAACTGCAATTTAATATTTTGTTTTAACAACTTCTCATTTAGAATGTAAAGTTAGAGTAAAGCTCGCTTTTTGTATGAATTCCTCTTCATTCAACGGAAGCTTAATATAATTTCCTCTCAGCCAAAGCTTGCTCATGTTTTTGTAGTTATCACTCATAAAATGTCCCGACTGGCCGCAAGGCAAAATATAGTTAAGATAATCTGGTTGTGCGAAATCAAAAATGTAGCGCATTGAAGGACCAAGTTTATTTTCAAACTTCTTTGTCCTATGCTGGGGATTCGCTTCATGGTTATATTCGTAAAGTTCCGAGAAAGAATATTCGGTATTCGAAATAGTTGTACCGTCGCCGCCGATCTCAAATGGACCAACGTTTATGATCTTATCCAGCAGAGGAGAATTCCCTCCGAACATATGCTTGAAGGTAACTTTATGAATTGATCCCCACTGCCAGTTAGCCACATCTTTTCCGTAATCTCTCTCAATTTCGCTCAAAGCATCAACCAAACTTTTTCTAATCATGTCATCTTTTGTTTCAACATTACTTGTTTTTGCATCATCAAAAAAAGACGAGCTCGATTCCATCATCTCTTCAATTTTGCGATAAGGAACATTTGCTACAAAAACATATTCTTTCAAAAGATCATTACTCATTTCATCGCCAATAACATTCTTGATCAAGTCCTTCAAAAAGTAGGCATATATAGTTGGGACTTGGCTTCGCTTATTCATTTCGCCATTCCAATTTTCAAACAGTTCCAATGCAGTTTTCAGATTCTTATCATTAAGCTTAACACCCTTGAACGCGTTTAACAAATGCTTTGTCAACTTGCGAGCGTATGGAGAAACAAAATCATTTTGGTAATTCTTAAAATCAAGTACGGAATGTTTCTCTTTGCTATTCAATAATTCTGTTATTCGTTCAATTCGAGAAGATGGCTCCCAAATATTTGAGATATGATACGGGAAATTCTGAACGGTCTTATTATTTGCCGAAGCAATAAAATTTTGAGCCGGATTAAAAAGTTTCGGCATCTCTTCATAAGGAACGAATCCTTTCCAATCGTAAGCTGAGTTTGTCCCATCAAAAATTAGTGATGGGGAATTGCTTGCACGTATCGGTAGTTTTGCCGCGCATACATAACCAATATTTCCTTGATTATCACTGTAAACAAAATTCTGTCCCGGGACCGTAAAGTCACGCAATGCTTCCTTAAATTCATCCCAATTTTTTGCTTTGTTAAGTTTTAATGCCGCGAACATTTCATCGCTAAAATCTTGGCCGGTCCAGCGCATACTTAAGGTTGCGGTTTCTACCTCTGTATTAGGATAGATTTTTTTCAGCGGATGAATTGAAGAAATAATCGGTCCGTGATGAGTCTTCTTGATCTCAAAAATTTCGTCCGAGGCATCTTTAATATGAATTGTATCTTTAACAATCGAAAGAGATTTCCAATTTCCATCAAGCAAATATTTTGTTTCCGATGAATCCAACTTTTCAGAATAAAAATCCGCATCATCAGCCATAACATTTGTCATAGCCCAAGCTATATTTCTATTCTTTCCAATAACAACTGCCGGTAAGCCGGCTAAAGTAAACCCTTCTACATTCCAATCGTTACTTCTAATCATGGCAAAGAACCAGCGCCCAGGCACACTGAAACTCAAGTGAGGATCATTAGCAATAATTGGTTTCCCGGAAGATGATTTGTTTCCATTTACAACCCAATTGTTCGAGCCGATATGAGTTCCGGTAAATCCAACTAATTCTCGGTATGCTTTATCAACATCTATTAACTCTTTAGAGACGGAAGCAATCTTATCCATTCCGAAGGGAATAATAGTAGGCGCGTTTTGCGGGAAATCGGGAATCAGCTCGCGCGCTTTTTCAACACCAAATTTCTGAACAAGATTGGAGAATGCGAGATCTGTCCACCAGCTAATATTTAATTCCCACGCCATCAGCTTTGCAATAACTAAACTGTGAGCGGGTTTCCAAGGATATGGATCGTAACCAAGCACATCAATTTCCGGCGCATAATTTCCTTTCGCATCCTTCAGATATGCATTTACACCTTTCGAATAAGCTATAAGAATTTTTTGTGCTTCCGGATTTATTTTGTTGAAACTCTCTTCTGCCAGTTTGTAAATACCAACTGTTCTAAACATTTTATCAATCGTGATAGTTTTAGCGCCAAAAATTTCGCTGAGTCTTCCTTCTCCGGCACGGCGAGAAACATCCATCTGGAAAAATCTTTCTTGCGCGTGAACATAGCCAAGCGCAAATGCAGCATCTTCATCGTTACCGGCTTTTATCATCGGAATTCCCCAATTATCCCGATAAACTTTTACTTCGCTCGATAAACCGTCTAAAACTCTCTCTCCTTCATACTGAGGCAAAGTATTCTTTAGCATATAATATGATATACCGGAGAGAACTGAAAGAATAATCAGCAGAGAAACAGCAACCCCGATTGTAATCTTTTTCCAATTTTTCATTGATCTTTTTCCGAATTACCTATTCTAATTTATAAATTGATTTGCTGAATAAGAATATATTTGATAAATAAGTTTACAGATTCAATTCATTTTGGGATTTATTATGAACGAGTTATTAGTTATTTGTTTTTTCATTTTTGCCGCTGTGGTTATTGCTCTCTTAATTATGCTTAACAAAAAGCTTTCCTCGCTTGGTTCAGGCAATAATCAAGAAGAGTTTTCCCGTTTGGATAAATCCTTCCGGGATGAAATTTCCCGCTCGCGAGACGAATCTTCCCGTAATGCAAAAGCCCAGCGTGAGGAACTGAACGCTTCAATTATCAAGCTTGGCGATCAGCTTTCGGGCACAATTGGAGAAATTTCAAAACGGCAGAAAGATCAGCTCGATATTTTTTCTACTCAGCTCAACACCTTAACAAAAAGTAACGAACAAAAGCTGGATAAACTACAAGAGAAAGTAGAATCTCAGCTGAAGGAAATTCAAGACAAAAATGAGAAGAAGCTTGAAGAGATGCGTCAGACTGTTGATGAGAAACTTCACGCAACATTAGAGAAACGGCTTGGTGAATCATTCAAACTAGTGAGTGAACGTCTGGAAGCAGTGCGTGAAGGCTTAGGCGAAATGAGAAACTTAGCGGTTGGAGTTGGCGACTTAAAAAAAGTTCTTACAAATGTTAAGACACGCGGAACATGGGGCGAAATTCAGTTAGAAAATTTAATAGAGCAAATTCTTTCTCGCGATCAGTACGAAAAGAATATTGCCACTAAAATTGGCAGCGGCGATAGAGTAGAATTCGCAATCAAAATGCCGGGCAGAAGCCAAAACAAAGATGGCGCTTGCTGGCTCCCTGTTGATGCTAAGTTTCCGATGGAAGATTACCAACGTTTACTTGCAGCACAAGAATTGGGTGATATCGTTTTGATTGAAGAAACATCTAAAGCGCTTGAGGCAAGAATTCGTGGCGAAGCTAAATCAATTTTCGAAAAATATATTGATCCGCCAAATACAACTGATGTAGCAATTTTATTCTTACCAATTGAAGGATTGTTTGCGGAAGTACTTCGCCGCCCCGGACTGTTTGAAAGACTTCAAAATGATTATAAAGTGATTATAGCCGGACCAACAACATTGACAGCAATTCTAAACAGTTTGCACATGGGTTTCCGTACTTTGGCAATCGAAAAGAGAAGCAGCGAAGTTTGGTCTTTGCTCGGCGCGGTTAAATCCGAATTTGGAAAATTTGGAGAAGTTTTAGAAAAGACGCAAAAGAAATTGCAAGAAGCCAGCAACACAATTGAAGATGCCTCTAAACGAACACGAGTAATTGAGCGCAAACTTAAAAGTGTTGAGACAAATTCTACTTCCGATCAAAAAATATTGGATGAATAATTACTAATTCACCTTACGCAAGAATCGAAATGAATATCTTTTCTCTGTGATTCTCTTGGTGCTCTTTGCGAAACACTTTGTGTCCTTTGTGGTAGAGTTTTTTACCACAAAGAACGCGAAGGCGCTTTGCTCTTCACAAAGCACACAAAGAATTAACTACACTTGTATTTAGCAATCAAATTATTTTTTAGATTTTTTCTACTTTCACCGATACTTTTCCGCTTCTTACCGAAAAGACATACCATAGCGTATAACCAACTGATATTTTTACCGTCAAAAGAAATGAAAACAAAAAGGAAAATATAAAATGGCACGCGGAGTTCAGAACCGTTTGATAATAGGGATAATGCTTGTTTTTGT
>CAZEDR010000044.1:0-16493 GCA_964510975.1 uncultured Melioribacter sp.
GCAACAATGTATCATCACGTTGATAATAATTTTGGTCCCGATCCCGAAGGTGATAAAAAAATGTGGGCAGAAGAAAATCCCGCTGATCCGGCTACTTGGAAATGGACGAGCGCTGATAAACTTTTGCTGAAACTCATCAATGAAACTCACAAGCGTGGAATGAAAATCATTCTCGATGGTGTATTCAATCATATGGGCTTAACTTCTTGGGCTTTTCAAGATATCAAAAAGAATCAGCAGAAATCTAAATACAAAGACTGGTTCACAATTAAAACTTGGGATGATCCGAACACACCCAAAGATGAATTTGATTGGCAAGGCTGGGTAGGAATAAAAGATTTACCGGAAGTTCGCGAAGATGAAAACGGAATTGTAACCGGGCCAAAAGAATATATTGAAAGTTCCGTTAAACGCTGGATGGATCCAAACGGAGACGGCAAACTGGAAGATGGAATTGACGGATGGCGCTTAGACGTAGCCGAAATGGTAAATCATTTATACTGGAAAGATTTTAGAAAACTTGTTCGGGGAATAAATCCGGATGCCTACATAGTGGGCGAAGTTTGGTGGGAAGATTGGAATAACTATAAAATGTTTGATGCTCGTCCGTGGATTGCCGGTGATGAATTTGACGCTGTGATGAACTATCGTTACATGCGGGCAAACAAAAATTTTGTTCTTAACAAGAAAGATCAAGACGATGCGAATGCTTACGTCGATTCGCTAAACACAATGCTAAAAGTTTTTGGCGATAAATATTATGCAATGATGAATCTGCTCGGCAGCCATGATACTGAGCGCTTGGCCTCTGTTGTTATAAATCCCGATTACAAGTATGATCATCAAGCTAATGTAAGAGACAGTAAAGAATACGATATACGTAAACCGAACGCAACAGAAAGATTAAAACAAAAGTTGATGGTTGCACTTCAATTCACTCAGCCCGGAAGTGTTCATATCTACAATGGTGATGAAGCGGGAATGTGGGGCGGTGATGATCCGGATGAACGCAAGCCAAATGTTTGGCCGGAGTTTAAATACGAAACCGAAACGACACATCCGTTCAGTCAGCCAAGACCGGCCGATGAAGTAAAGTTTGATGATGATCTTTTCAAATTCTATCAGAAGATGGCATCGATTAGAAATTCAAATAAAATTTTAAGCCTTGGGACAATCGCGTTCAACGTTATCGACAACAACTTAAAGATTCTCGGCTATACAAGAGAGCTAAACAACGAAAAGGTTTTTGTAATCGCAAACAACAATTCTGAAAGATATACACTGAATTTAGCAGTGAATGATTTCCTCGGCTCGAAAACCAGCTACAAGGATTTAGTCTCTGGAGTTTCCATTAAAGTTGAGAGAAATCAGTACAACATAAAACTGGAACCATATCAGTTAATCATCTTAAAGTGATTTTATCTGTTTAATTGCTTTTTATTACAGTGAGAAGGTAAACTCATTTTCTCTTATTTGTAATGAACTTATAGCTAAGGATTTTGGTGTGATACTTAAGAAAAAAACATTATTTGCTTCAATCTTGCTGTTACTGATCTCATTTTCATTAATAATTGCGCAAGAGAGAGGAACAATTCGCGGAATTGTAAAAGATTCAACTTCGCAAGAAGTACTTCCTTTCTGCACAGTTATGATAAAAGAACTTGGCATAGGCGCATCAACAAATAACAGAGGTTATTTTGTTCTCTCCTCCATTCCGGTAAAAGAAAGCTACACTGTTATTGCTTCCTATGTTGGTTTTAAGAGCAAGCAAGTTATTGCAAAAGTGGTTGCGAATAAAGTAACAGATCTGGAGATATTACTTTCTCCTTCTCGCATTCAATTAAATGAGATTGAATTAGTCGGCCATTTTGTAAAAGCGGAAAACACTCCGAGTATCAGCACAACTACACTATCGGCAAAAGAGTTAAATTCAATTCCCAAAGGTGTGGAAACGGATGTCTTGCGTTCATTAGTAACATTGCCGGGAGTTCAATCAACCGGAGACGTTTCTGCAAAATTTAATGTGCGCGGAGGCGAGAATAATCAAAACTTGATCATGCTGGATGGTATGCCAATCTATTATCCATTCCATGCGATAGGGTTATTTAGTGTTGTAGACCCGGATGTTATAAGCAGCGTTGAATTTTTTAGAGGCGGCTATCCATCTAATTATGGAAGAGCTTTATCCTCGGTACTGAAAATTGTTACGAAAGAAGGAAACAAGAACCGCTTTGGAGGAAACTTTAGTGCAAGTTTACTTTCTATAAAAGGGTTGATTGAAGGTCCAATTCCAAACGGTTCCTTTTATTTCAGTGGAAGAAAAAGCACATCAAATGACATTCTGAAAAAATTTGTTAATCAGAATGAATTGCCTATTGAGTTCTACGATGCTTCATTGAAAATGAATTTTTCGCACCCTTCATTTTTTTCTGGATCAAAATTTACATTGCAAGGTTTATTCAGTGAAGACAATTTGAGATTTGAAAAGCAAACTGATCCCGATTACCGCTGGGCTAATAAAATTCTTGGTTTAAAAATATTTTCTGTTGGAACTGATCCGCTCACACTCGATTTCGGAATTGTATTTAGCCAGTACATCAATTCTATTTCTCCTAAGCAAAGCAGTGTAAAGCCAAAATCTAATGAAGTAGATGATTTCACGATCTCAACAGATTTTGTTTACACATTAAGCAGTAAGGATGAAATAAATCTCGGTCTCGATTTGAAGTATCTCAAGACAAAACTATTTCTCGAAAACCGTTTTGGTTTCCGTTCCGACGTTGGCTCCTCCGGTTTAAGCTCGAACGCATATCTTGGTTATAAATTTCTTCAGATCTCAGATGTAGGAATTGATCTTGGGACAAGATTGAATATTGCCAGTTCAGCTGCTAAGGGAGATTTTTTTGAACCGAGAATAAACATTTCATACTCACCAATTCCTCAATTAATATTTAAAGCTGCAAGTGGAATTTATCAGCAAGATATTACTACGATTTCAGATGAGCGAGAAGTCCTTTCCCTTTTCGATCCGGTAATAATTATCCCGTCTTATCTTCCAAAGTCGAAAGCCATTCATCATATTGTTGGCTCAACTATAAAATTTAGCACATCATTCTCGATTGAAATGGAGGGATATTATAAGAGTATTCTTTCGGCGCCTACATATAATGAAGATAAAATTTATTTCTCTGATCCCGATTTACTTGAAAGTAAAGGGGAAGCGTACGGGGGAGAACTTCAAACCAAATACAGAGAAAATCTTTTTGATCTTTCAGCCGCTTACTCTATTAATTGGGCGCGCAAAGAAGTTGCCGGAGTTAAATACGCGCCGCGATTCGATTCACGCCATAACGTAAATTTGAATTTGACCATTCACCTTCCGGCAAATTTTGAATTTAGTACAAATTGGGTGTACAATTCCGGCCATCCATTCACAAAGCAGCTCGGTTATTATCAGAAACTTTCTCTTGATAGCTTCTTAGATGATTACAGAATTTATCAACTGCTATTTCCAGTACGCTATTTTGATGTAAAAAATTCTTCTATTCTTCCGGATTATCATCGGCTGGATTTAATACTCTCAAAAACTTTACATCTTGGTTTTGTTAAGTTGCATATTGATATTAGCGCAATAAACGCATATAACAGAAAAAACATTTTTTATTTTGATCAAACAAGCGGCAAGCGGGTTAATATGTTGCCATTCTTATTAACCGGAACGATAAAGGCTGAAATATGAAGCGACCACTTATTCTACTGACAATATTTATTGCTGCTGTTTTCTTAATAAGCTGCGAAGAGAATGTTTCTCCTAAAGGCGATTTACCGGAAAAGTATGCTGTAAACTTTATTGTCCGCGGCGATACTGCAATGCAAGTAGCGTATGTTTCAAAGCTTTATGATGTGGAAGGTTTCGATCCGTTAACTCTAACTAGCGATCCGGCTGTATCGGGTGCAACAGTTTATTTAAAGTATTCAGATTCCGACACCAAGTACTTCTTAAGAGATACTGTCGATAATGATAATCTTAATACAACCTATAACTCTCCCGCAAAATATTATTACACAAAAAACTTCAAGCCACAATACAATAAGCAGATTGAACTGCATGTAAAACTTCCGAACGGTACCGAGATAAGCTCAACGTCTAAGACGCCAGTTGGACTTATATTCGATCAATACAAATCGATCTCATACATTCCCGGACCGGTAGCTCAACGAGATACAAATTACGCTTCAATCTATTGGGATAACATCGGACTAGAAATTGTTAAAGCCAAGAGAGTTAAGATTGTTTACTATTATAGAGAATTAAGCGGAGAAAAAACCCGTCACGTAAAAATTGTGCCGCTTAGTGTTTCAACTAGCCAAGGTAAAGAAGTGTATGATTATTACAACATGGCTTTTCAAAATGAATTAAAAATTGATAGAAAACTTTTAACTAAGGCACTGCAAGAGATATCGGAGGGAAATACTTCCAAAGCAAGATTCTCTCTCGCCTATCTGGAAGTTGAAGTTCTTACATTTGATGAAAACTTGACAAAATATTTTTCTACAAATCTTTTTTATGATTTTGGCTTTACTGTTAGAAACTATCCCTCTGATTTGACAAACATTAACGGAGGATTGGGCTTCTTTGGTTCATATATGTCGGTAAAGAAAATACTCAAGTTTGATACACAGTATGCACTAAAAGAGTTTGGCTACCTAATTGAGAAGTAGCAACTACTAATCCAATTACTCAATACTAAATACTCTGTACTAGTTTCTAAAATATTGCGTAGATAAATGGCGCAAGTGCCGAGCCTTTGGTCAGTACTATCAATCCGCCAAGCAGAATTAAGAAAAAAACGATAGGCATTAACCACCATTTTTTTCTTTCCCGAAGAAACTGCCACAATTGCCCTATTGTTGAAAGCTTACTCATTTTGCCTCTTTCTATATCATTTCTAAGAACAAAATTAACTCATTAACTCTACTTATGCCAAGATTGAGTCCTTCCGATGCTATTCAAATTTGATTATTTTTCCGCAGAATAATTGGAGATCACTTGGCAGATCCAAAAAAAGGAAATAATTCTAAAGTGGAAAAGAAGAAGAAGACACCAAACGCAAAACCACCTTTTTATTTCTATTTGATTTTAGCGTTAATCCCAATCTTCTTTTTTGTTCTTCTTGAAGTTGGTCTAAGAATTTTTAATTACGGCGATGACCTATCAATGTGGGTTCAAGCAACGCCGGGCAAAAAGATAGCGAATGCATATGTGGCAAGGCGATACTTCTCTAATGTTCAAAATCTGCCAACAACAATAGAGGATGTGTTTGATTCATCAAAAGCTGAAAATGCATATCGCGTTTTTGTTTTAGGAGAAAGCAGCGCTGCCGGTTATCCTTATATGCCGCTCGGTTCTTTTTCTCGGTACATCCGCAAACGATTAGAACTCGCGTATCCGGATCGCAAAATTGAGGTTGTTAATCTTGGCATGACAGCAGTGTGTAGTTATACCGTTAGAGATTTCATGCCGGAAGTAATTAAACAAAAACCAGACGTGGTAATTATCTACACCGGACATAATGAATACTATGGAGCCCTTGGCGTTGGTTCGATGGAGTCACTTGGCAAATCGAGAACTCTAGTCAATCTCTACCTTGCGTTAAACGACTACAAGACTATTCAACTAATAAAAGATTTTTTACAATGGGTAGTTAAATCTATTAGTGGTGAACCAGAAAAAAGCACCGGCACATTGATGTCTCGAATGGCTAAGGAACAGTCAATCGAGCTTGATTCAGATAGTTTCAAAGCTGGGGTTGAACAATTTGATGGCAACATGCGTGATGTAATAAAGATGTGCAAAGATTCTAATGTCCCAATAATTTTCGGAACACTCACATTTAACCTTAAGGATCAGAAACCATTTATTTCGGTCAAATCTGCTACACTACAAAGTGCGGAATATGTTTATGAAGAAGCAAACAAGGCATATACAAGAGGTGATTACAAATCAGCGTTGGATTTGTACCGTAAAGCAAAGGATTTAGATGTACTCCGGTTTCGCGCTCCGGAAAAACTAAATTCTTTAATTCGCAGTTACCACCAAGAATATGGTGTGGCTGTAGTTGATATTGATTCCCTATTTAATGCTATTAGTCCGAATGGAATTGTTGGAAATAATTTAATGACTGACCATCTTCATCCAACACTAGAAGGATTTCACTTAATGGGAGAAGCATTTTTTAGTAAGATAAACGAGATGCAGATTCTGCCTAAATCAAATCCGGTAATAAATTTTGAAGTGCAAGATTACATGACAAAAGAAGCGTTTCCATTTTCTTCTTTAGATTCAACAATGGCAGTATACAGAATCGCGCTCCTCAAAAATGATTGGCCTTACATTGATCCTAAAAATAAAATTGATGATCTAAGTTTATTGAAACCAAAAACAGACGTTGACAGTGTAGCATTTAGCTTTGCTGAGGGAACAATTACTTGGCCCGAAGCCCATGAAAAACTTGCTAATAAAAATCTTTTGCAAAAAAAATATGATGAATGTATAAAACATCTTGAGGTTTTGATTTATCAATATCCAGTTGTAACAGAATACTACGGTATGATTGATAACATAGCACTAACTTTATTAAAGCAAGAAGATTTTACTAAAGCGTATGAAATATTGTTGAAAAGAAATGAAATTGGACCGAGTGCTTTTGCTACTAAATGGCTTGGGAATATCGATCTCAATAATCAAAGAATTGCTTCTGCAATTAAATATCTTGAAGAAAGTGTGAAATTCGATGCAAACGATATTCAAACGCTTTATAATCTTGCCGGAGCTTATGCATTAAGCAAGCAATATGCAAAGGGCTTGCAGACAATTAACAGTGTTTTGCAGAAGGATATGAATTACCCCGGTGCAAGAGATTTGAAAGTGCAGTTAGACGTGCTGGCTAAAGCTGAATAAGGATTGAATACTGAAGGGTAGAAAAGCACAAATTAAAAAAGGGAATTATATAAAAGAAAAGTCCCGTCCCGATTAATCGGGACGGGACTTTTTTAATTCCACCATAAAACTAAATTACTTCAACAATAACATTTTCTTTGTAGCATTAAAACTACCAGCTTCAACTCTATAGAAGTAAACACCACTGCTCAAGCTTGATGCATTCCAATCAAAGGAATAAGAACCGGCTTTCATTTGCTTGTTAACAAGTGTTGCAACTTCTTGTCCAAGAACATTGAATACCTTCAAGCTAACATTTTCGTCTGCCGGAATAGCAAACTTAATTGTTGTTGTAGGGTTGAATGGGTTAGGATAGTTTTGATCCAAAGAGAATTTGGAAGGTATTCCACTTTCCAAATCGCGTACATCTGTAAAGCCAAGAGGAGCTGCTTCAAATTGATCGGACTTATTTTCTTTGTCTGTCCATTTATCAAGCGGAGCTGTGTATGGCTGTGTAAATGTGCCTTTGGAAGTTTGTGGAATATATCTAACTCTATAAGCATTCTGTCCAAAACCACCTGTTTCAAGCGTGAAAGATTTATCGGCTGCTCTTTGAATTCCGTAACGGTATTCAAATCCATTGAATCCGCCGGCTTTCATGGTTAAAGAACCTTCGTAAATCTTATCGCCATCAGCATCAGTTAACTCAAAATAAGTCTGGCTATCAGAATCTCTCCAACCCATTACTTTACAGAACAATGGCTGCTCGGAAATATAGAATACTTTATCTCCAGCTTTCATAGGAACTGCAATCTTTGTAGCGTCAAAAGCGTCTTTCATATCAACACGGAATTTAATTGAAATAGCCTTAGATGTGTAGAATCCCGGCAGCACGTCATCATAATGAACGCTTGGGGTTTCTTGGTTTGGGATACCTTTGTAACTAAATAGGCGGTTTCCACCACCTCTAGAAAGAGGTCTTTCATATCCATCAGCCCAGCCGGTAGTATCTTTCTTACCAACAAAGTATTTGTAGAAATTGTCGGACGGAACTTCTGTCTTAACAAATTGAACAGGCAAAAACCAGCTTGTTGGAAAGAAAAAGTCTTGAAGCATAGCACTCTTATCTTTATCTGTATTGCTCCAGCCATTGAAATTACCACGTACTTCAAGTAAGTCAACTGCTGCATTATATACTTTTAATTGTTCAAGAACTGCCATGTTTACATAGAAAGAAACTGTTCCATCTTTGATTTGAACATTTGGATTAACATCATTATAGTAACGTTCGATCTTATTTGTACCGTCTAAAATCAAAAATTTTCTATTGTCTCCGGGTTCCCATTGAGTTGCGCCACCTTTGTCAACATAAATGTATTTATAATTGATTTCGGTTCCCGACTTAATAGTATCGATTGTAGCAGTATAAATTGAATCGCCGTCTGCATCGGTCATTTCAGTAGCAGTTGCGTTCCAACCGTTAAAATCGCCGGCAACATTTACTTTGCCTGGAATTGGAGTTTTAAGCAAGAACCCTTGTTTCAAGGGTAACTTCATGTTGGCTCTAAATTCAACATTAGCTCTTACTCCGGAGATGGCTTTGTTATCATACCAAAGAACATCAAGAACCTTATCGCCTGCTATATCAATTTTTCTGTCATCGATGCTTTCCCAACCGGTATTGGTTGCTTTAGCGCCGTTATGGAAAAATTTGAAAGCAAGTGTTACGCCATTAGTAAGCTTTGCTTTATCGAAAGATGCTTGAACTTCGTAAATCATATCTCCGTCGGCATCTTTCATTTCTGTTTCGCCCCAATCGTTAAAGTTTCCACGTGCAGATACTTTATCGGCAGTGGTAAGTTTACCTAACTGTAATTCCAGCTTCATGTTTACTTTGAAAGTAACTTTATAAGTCTGTGCCATTGAACCAGACCAAGCTACTACAAGCAGAGCTAAAATTAGTACTGTTAGTTTTTTCATTGTGCCTCCATTTTGTTGGTTATGGAATATTTATTTATTGTGGTGGAAAATATCATTTTATATCCTTAATTAAAAACCTAACATAACACCAAAACTATGCATGTTATCCAGGTATTTCAGTTTCTGATACGAGTAATCAACAGAGATTCTGAAGAAGCTAAGACCATCGTACTTTATACCTGCACCTAAAGTAAGTCCTTCCTGGGTGTCTTCCAAGAATAAAGCCTTATAGCCGCCTCTTAGAGAAATCAAATTATTGAACATCGAAATTTCACCGCCTACATTTACCCACTGCTTATTATCATTTGGGTGAATAGCATCAACGGCAATAGTCAATCTATGTTCATCCATAATAGTGAAGTCTCTTGAAATTCCAACTTGCAAACGAAGCGGCAATTCAAATGGATCGGTTTTATAGAATGCATCTATGGTTTCATTGTTTCCCGCTCTGGTAGGATCGGGATCGTGACGGATTAGCAGATCATCTCCGGCCATTTGCATTTTAGAACCATAGTTAGATATGCTGGAAGCAAATTTAATTCCATAGAATGGAGTCTTAAATATTGTTCCTATATCAAACCCAAGTCCATCTGCAGTAGAGTTAAAAATATCTTCGCGAATGTATTTGATATTAAAACCCACAGCAAAGTCTTCGGTGATAAAGCGAGAATAAGTTAGCGCAAAAGAATAACTGCCTGCACTAAATTTTTCGCCGGTTCCTTCCGGATAATATTCGGAAGTTACATCCATTTCGCCAACGTTTAACGCGGTTACACTCGCACCAAATGTGCCATACTCTCCGGCGGGAAATACAATTCCGAAGTAGTTAACATTAATATCCGCAAACATTTTTGTATAAGTAAACAAAGTCTGAACTTCGTTCACGCTTGCAATGCCGGCAGGATTCCAGTACATAGCAGAAACGTCGTTAGCAATTGAGGTGTAAGCACCACCCATCGCATTGGCACGCGGTCCAACACCAATGCTCAAAAATTTGGCCGCTGTTGTACCCGTTTTGGATACTTGCTGAGCCAAAATTGGCTGCAGCAAAGCTGCAACCAATAAGACCATTGTTAATATTCTTTTATGTAACACGATTTGACTCCTTAAAATTTTTAGTCCATTTACGTTATTTAATTATTGCGAACTTGCCAATCTTATCACCAACACCAGGAGCTGTTACATGATAGACATAAATTCCGTACGCAACATTTAAGTTATCCTTGGTTAACATTTTCCATACTTCTGAACCATCGTTCAACGGACTATCGTGCTCAATCACATCAACTAATTCACCGTTAATAGTAAAGATTCTTATTGTACACTTGCTTGGCAAGTGAGTAAAATGCAGTGATCTTGGTCCTCTACCGCTAGCATATGGGTTTTTAGCTTCCCATTGAGCGCTGGCTACATAAGGATTTGGAACCACCTTAATTTTTTCCATATCCTTTTTAGCTTGATCAGCATCAATCAATGCCTTCTTAGCAACAAATCTAAATTTGTCCGAGGACAAGAAAGGTTTCTTAAGTTTAAGTTCAAGTTTATCGCCGTTCTTTGGCAGACGAGTTCCGGTTGTTACATCAGGAGTATCATACAAGTAGAACCACCATGTATAAACTAGTGTACCGTTCTTATCCGGTTCTAAGAAAAGTATTCTATCTCTTCTTGCGCCATCCGTGGATAAGTTTCCATCTGTTCCATCAACTTCAAGCATAGCAAAATCAATATATTTTTGGGTGCTTAGATTAAAGACTTTAAAGTTGACAGCTTTGGATGGAAATGAATTTGGTCCAAGTTTAACCTCTTTGGATTGACCAAAGCCAAGATCGCCGAACTCTATTTTATAATCATTCGGTCTTTCTTCACCTAAATAACCACCTGTATATTGAAATTTCTCAAAACGGTAGTCAACAATCTTTACATCATTCCAAACAGCTAACGTTCTATCAAGCTCTACTCTTGCTTCATTTCTAAATTTCAATCTGAAGCCGTCAATCAAAGGTTGTTCATAATCTGTAGCGAATATTTTGCTCTTATTAATTAAGATTGCACCCGCAGTAGAGTCTGTGAGAGTCCAGTTCTTAGTAGTAAGAGTATCGGGCTGGCCAGATCTTTTTGAAACCTTAATTGTATCTTCAAACGTAATGTTGTAAACGTGACCATCTTTCATTTTGTTAAGATCAACAATTTCGTAAGCAACATTGCCGGAAGTTGTGCCGGTAACAAGTTGAACTGCGCCAAGTGTTGGCCCAATAAATCCGGCAGCCGGAGCTTCCGGTTTTACTCTTGCAACGTTCTGACCTAATTTTACAGAACCATCCGGCAATAGTGAAAGACGAATTGGAGTTTCTGATGGGGCAATCTCGCCAGCAGCAAAACCAAAATCGTAAGCAACTAATGCATAGTAATATGAAAAACCGTTTTGAACTGTTGAATCAACAAAACTATGTATTAAACCGGAATCTGTTCCTAAGTAATATTTTACGCCATCAATACCAATTGCATCAAAACCGCTTATCCCATCTTTTAAATCGAATTGAGCAAGCGGAGTTTTGAAAATTTTATTACCAAATCCGTTCGTAATATTTTCTGCATCTTGAAAAGCCGGATCGGAAGCTCTATAAATTTTATAACCTTCAAAGTCTCTGCCTACACCACCAATAGCATCAATGTACTGGTCGAATGAAGTCTCAGAAACATCATCCCAATACAAAGTTACACGGTTGTTGCCTGGAATTGCAGTTAACGTTGGAATAAGTGGAGAATTTGCAAAGCGGTAATCGTTGTTATATGTTTCTTGTGCACGAACTCTTTTACGCAGAATTTCACTCTTTCTGAATGCACCGCCCGGATCCGGAACAGCACCATTAGAAAATAAAACAGCTATTGAGATTGGTTCTGTCTGTCCGGCTTTTAGCGGGAACAATCCGGAAGAAACAAATAGATCGTATTCACCGGCAACTACTTCTTGAGGATCGTAGAATTTACCGGGAATCATAAAATCGAACCACATTTGCGCATCACTATTTAGATTCAATCCGCCGGCCGGAACATAATCAGCATTTGTAATACCAATCTGATCTGTTTCAGAAACGTCTGTTACGTCAACTTTTGGTTCGCCAGGCAAACCATACTTTGCGCCCGATGTTGGTTTACCATCATTTTCTCCGGAATCTCCGGATTCAGCAACACCATCCAAACCAACGTCATCACGAAGCGGATTCCAATCGAAATCATTGTCTTTTCCATCATCGCGGGCTTCATCAATTAATAAATCTATTCCATCATCTATACCTTCATCAATAGCACCGTTGCCATCGTTATCTTTACCATCAGCGTATTTCTTACCGAGTGTTGATGCTACTACATTATAAATAATTGTTTTTTCATCAACTCTATAACGGTAATATGGCGCATCTTGTGAAGCTTGAGTTATCATTGCTTGTGTAATAACCGGATTTGTAGCTTCGCCATCTCCATCGTTATCTATTCCATCTTTGAAAGGTAAACCAAGAGTACTTGATACTACACCTATTAAATGAACTTGATTTTTTTGAAACGCATCTAGCGGAGGCCAAATGTGCCATTTGTTTGAAGGTGAAGCAACTTGATCAATCATTGCTTGAGTTACAACCGGACTGTTAGCTTCAACTTTGAATCTTGAATGTTTCGACAAGAAATCTGCCGATACCGGCTGAGCCATTCCATCAGCATAAGTAACACCTTTTTGCGTTCCGAAAGGAATGTGTGTTTCGTTTTCATCAATCAAACCGTTAGCATTATCATCCATCTGATTATCGGCAACTTCATCAGCAATCATTTCTTGAGAAATCAAAACACCTTGTTCGGGACTATCGCCATCATTATCAACTCTATCAAGAGCATTGCCTGGTGTTTCTAGAAATGTTACACCAACCATACCTACCGGATCGCTTCCAAATGTTGCAGCTCTATGGTCATTATCTCTTGACCAGGCAATATCTTGAATAAGATCGAATTCGGAAATATCATCTTGCGAATCGCCATCGCCGCCGACAAAATCGGCATACCAAAGTGTTACACCAACTTTGTTGATGTCTTTAGTTCCATCATTCTTAATGTAATGCAAGAAGTAGAGAGCATCTTCAACAAGGAATTGAGACCAAGCAAGTGCTCTAACATCCATTATAATTCCCATACCTTTTCTTGTAAGGTCGGTTTCATCCGGAAAATAATTTACATAGCGGTCATATCTATCATCGGAAGCGCGGTAAAACATTTCTTGATCTGCATTGAAAATGTTTTTACCAAAATATCCATTCCACGAACCTCTCCAACCCGGATCAATTTCATCGCTCATTCTATCTGGCCACGTATCAGGCCAAGTATAGTTATCGACACTAGTAGCAATCTGGTTTTCCTTAGTTTTAGAATTTGGAATGCTGTAACCGGGTACAGGCTCAAAATTCCATGTCTTGCCTTCTGGTGAACTGCGTCCATTGTTGATATCAATAATGTGTTGTAGTTCTCCTTTTGAATCAACAACTTCGCCGCCAACAATTGTAGTTAACATAGCGAGGTAAACATGACCTGTATTCTTCGGCCATTCATAAGGTGTCTGTACGGAAATTGGATATTGCCCGCCGGTACGGCCGGACATACCAAAATTAAAAACCGTAGTGCGAATTTTATTTCCTTCCATCTGACCTTTAGCGCGCTTAGTCGGGTCGCCTCTCTCTTTTCCCGGCTTATATTGAGCATCAATATTTGCCGTCATAGTCATCGCGATGAAAAGAATCATCAAGATTTTAAATGCTTTAGTCATTTATTTATTTCTCCTCTTTATAATCTTTTTTTGAATCCGCTTTCTTAAAAGTACTTTTAGTAGCGGACACTCTTTTAGAATGAGAACTCGAAACCAAATTCAACTCTTCTTGGCTCGCCATAATTCCAAGGGTAACGTAAGTATTCTTCAACGGTATTTGGTCTGTTAGGATCGTAACTAATGTTCTTTCCTTCCGTTGTATAATCCGGCTTGCCGGTATCGCCAAATACGTTTACAGCTACTTTATTATCAAGCAAGTTGAATACTCTTAAAAATGTTGTAACATTCAAACCAAATACTTCTAATGTTTTATGCATTCTTAAATCGATTGAAAACTGAGTTGGTCTTCTTCTACTATTGCGCTGCAAACCACTTGTAATTCCTCTATCGGCAGTGTATTGAGTTATACCTGGAGAGTAAGGCAATCCGGTTCCATATCTAGCAATTGTAGAAATGCCCCAGTCTGTATCTCCAATAAACATGGAGAAGTTAAGTCAGTGTCTCTGCACCCAATCTCAAGGACTTACGTAACGAGTTGTCCCGTTGTTTCCAAGCTGGGCATAGAATTCATCTTCAGGATTCGAATTACTTCCCTCAGCAACCTGATAAGTATAATTCAAATCAATTGAATAGTGATTTGTAAATCTCTTGTTCAAACTGAAGGTAATACCTTTTACGTTGGAATAATCTTTATTAATGAAAGATGAATATGTAACCAGATTTCTTGTTGTGATAAGTGGACCGGCAGTAATCCAGTTTCTGATATCACGATAAAAACCGGTAGCATCAAGAGAGAAGTCTTCAAAGAATTGTTGCTTGAAACCAATTTCATACATGATTGTTGTTTGCGGCTTCAAATCCGGATTTCCGTACGGACCATATCCGGAACCTGTATTTGGTACATAGTAAGGTCCGCGGTTGAATAAATATTGAAATGATGGAACTTGTAAAAAGTGTCCATATGAAAAGTGAAGTACACCTTGATCGCTGATTGGATAAGCAATACCAAAACGTGGTCCAACTGACCATTTGGGATCGGCTTTCTTATAGAAATATTGTTCGCGATCTGCTAGACTAAGATTTGTTAGCTCCGATCTTAAAGGAAGATTTATGTTGGGATCGGTTGGATCAACTAAAATATTTCCTTTCGAATCAAAGTAATCTAAACGCAACCCTATGTTAATAATTACACTTTGGAATTCAATTTTATCTTGCAAGTATGCCGAGAATTCAATCGGTTCAGAATCATATTTTGTTCTGTTCGGAGTATTGGCATCCGGTATTGAAGGTTGGAATGGTTCCACCGGAATACCATTAAGGCGAAGCGGTTCAAGATTGTAATCATCGAAGGAAAGTTTGTGCAATCTTCCTTCCAAACCAAATTTGATCATATGGTTTTCGTTAACCTGACTGGTATAATCTAACTTCGCTATAAGTGTATTTGTCTTTCTATAAAATCTGTGATTGTTCGTTCCCTTCGTTACAAATGAGTATCCAATTGTACGTAATGAATCGGGATGTATATAGCCTGCATCATAAGGATCTTCATATAAGTATTCATTAAAGTCTTTGAAGAAATCCGAAATTTTTAATGTGTAGAATGATGTACTTGAGAAGGTGTGAGTCATTGTAAATGTTGCGTTGTAACTATTTGCATATTTTTTTACATCACCGGAAGGATTCCATTTATAGAAATGGCTGTAATCTCTATACTTTTCATCGGAGAAAAGTATTTCCGCATTGAATTTAATTGAGCCGGAAGCCATCCAACTTAAATTGGCTTGACCAATCAATCTCTTATTCCAATTCATTGAAGTAAGTGCGCCATCAGCAGTATCACCTTGTGTTGTAAACTTATTATAGCCATACAGATAGCCATCATCATATACATAACGTAAATTTCCAAAGAAAGCAGCTTTACCATCTGTTAATGGAATCGGTCCGCTTAAACTTCCTTGCACATTATAATTTGCAACCGGATTGTATTTGTCAATACCCACAAAGTAATCAGTAAAGTTGCTTGCGTAATCGCTGCCATAAAGTTTAAAATCGCCTTTGTAACTACGTCCGCCTTCTTTGGTAACTGTATTGATAATACCGGAAAGTGCTTGTCCATATTCTGCATTGAAAGTACCGCTGATAACTTGCAATTCTTGAACGCTTGAGTTATCAATTTCAATACCGCGGCTGTTATCAAATGCATCGGTAATAGAAATACCGTTTACCCAGTAAGCAATTTCAGAAGAACGACCGCCGCGAATATGGAATTCGCCTCCAGCTCCTTTTGTAACACCGGCTTGTAATTGTAATATGTCGGAAAGTTCTGCAACCGGTAGATTTTTAATTTCCTCTGAGGTTACTCTTGCTTGGCTGGATGTAACATCCTTTTGAATTCTCTCAACATTACCTTGAACAACGATTGCTTGTAATTCAACAGCAGTTTCCTCAAGCACTGCATCTTGCGTCGTTGTTAGATCTATTGAGATTTGTATGTTTTGGATAACCACTGTTTGATATCCAACATACTGATATTTTACATTATACTTTCCCGGAGAAATATTGAGAATAGTATACTTTCCATCAAGGTCTGTCGCTGCTCCAAGTGAAGTGCCGTCGATAACGACATTAACAAATGGCAGTGGCTCGCCAGTTTTTTTATCGGTCACTTTTCCCGTAAGCTTTCCGGTAGTTCCGGCCAAAAGACAATACGGTATCAAAGCAACCAATAATAGTAACTTGGTAACTAGTTTTTTCATAGTGCGCTCCTAT
>CAZEDR010000045.1:0-16232 GCA_964510975.1 uncultured Melioribacter sp.
AGCTCTTAATTGATAAAAATATACTCCACTGGGTATCTCTCGACTGCGCTCGAGATGACGTGCATTAAATGTAACTTTGTGAGTTCCGGCTTGTTGAAATTCATCAACTAACGTTGCAACTTCTCTTCCAAGTACATCATAAACTTTCAAAGTTACTTTTGCCGTTTCACCTTTCATGTTTGACGGAATTGTATAGCTTATTGTCGTTTCCGGGTTAAACGGATTAGGATAGTTCTGCATCAAAGAATATGTAACCGGCAAGTTTTCGGATTCTTCTACAACAGAAGTCGAAGTTGTATCTACAATCGAGAAATCAGAATTGCTTAAGTCAAATATGTTTTGAGTTAACTTGCTTCTCACGCGTATCTTGTACTTTGACTCAGTTGGCATATTTGTACTAATAGACCATTGATAAACTCCGTTACTTATTGCAGTATCTAAAATCATTGCAAAAGAACCATTCTGGTATAATTCAATTATTACTTCTTCGTCGAGATTATCTTCCCACTTTATAAAATATTTAAGTCCCCTCTGAAGCTTTTCACTGGCATTAGGATAAGTAACTACAATTTCCGGCGCGGTAGTTATAAAAGTAAATGTCTTTGACCAATCACTTGTGCCGGAAATATTAGTTGTTCTTACACGCCAGTAATAGGTTGAGTTCGCATTCACCGAATTGATTTGATATGAAGCTTCTGCTAATCCATCCAAGTTGGTAATGATATTTTGAAAGTTAAAATCGGATGCAATTTGTATTTGATATTTGCCGGCATATCCCAGTGGAGTCCACTTTAGTTTAACCGGCAAAGATTGATTTACTGTGGAAGAATCTGCCGGTGAAAGTAGTAAGGGAGAATTAGCTGTTGTGTTCGCAACAGGAGTGGCAAAAACAAATTCGCCAAGCTTTGTGAAAGCAGCAGTTAGTCTTTTTGTAATGTGATTGTAAGTCGTGCTTAATGGTACAAATAATCCGTTACCTTCATGCTCTCTGTGATAAATTACAATTGTATTTGGATCATTACCACCGAAGACCTTAGCTGCATCCACGCTTATCTCGGCATTTATTTCATCTATTTCATTTGCACTAATTGTCAATCTTCTATTCAGTACAACAGGTGCATTGCCTGCAAACTCCGGTTTGAGAGGCGCGGTTGGATAGCTTGCTACAGTTACAGAATTGTACCCGGAGCCGCTAAAGTTGTTAATCTTTAGTGTAACATATGTGCTGTCGCTTCCACGATTGAAAGTATATTCGTTTCCTTTTAGAATTTCTTGTTCTGTTACTGAAGAATAGTTTTTTGTCCTCCACAAATACTTGAACGCATGAAGTGAAAGCATTCCTTTATTTTCAAAAAATAATTCACTTGTAGTAGAACCGTCCGGTTTAACTTCCGTAACAGAAGGCCAGGTAAGTTTTGTCATTGGAGCGCTTCCCCAGCAGATAAGGGTGTTGCCGTTCGAAAGTCTTTGCACACTTCCTTGAGTTGCACCGTAAACACCAGCGGGATGTTTATATTCCCACACTAGTGTAGCGGTTTTATTTATCTCATCTATTTTATATTCAACCGCACGAGAATATTTCGGAGAATGGTCAAGTCCATTATCGAAAAGCATAATGTTTCCATTTTGAAGTTCTACAACACCGTGCGGTCTGGAAAAATAAAGCGGCGCGTTTTCAGCGTGTTCTCCAATAAAAGTAAATTGATTCTTCTTCCCTCCGAGCCGCCAAATAATATTTCCACTGGATTTATCAATTTTTATTACTTGACTAAGATTTCTAAACGATGCGATTATATTGCCATCATTTGATTGAGTGATGGTATTTGCATGAATAGGATCGAAAGCTGCAAGTGTTAAATCAAAATATGATTCGGTGATTGGAATATAATCCCAGCTTCTCCATTGGAAGACAACATTTTTATTCGCATCCAACTCTTGAATAATTGAACCGGCGACCATAGCTGCTGGATTTCCGCCGGAAACAATTTTGCTCATATCAACTTGCTGTAAATCGTAAGCAAATAAAAGCGCGTGACCGTTGGGAAGAAGTTTAAAGTCGTGTCCATCCGCAACATATCCGTTCCCCATTTTGAATGAATCCACAACAGTATATGTTGAATCCATCAATTTATGAACTGCTTCTCCACCACCGGCATAGTAATAGTCATTCATCATATCTGCGTAAGAAAGCATTCCATTAGGCTGCATCTTAAAATCTGCCGGAAAGTGATTATTAAACTTTTTATACCAATAGGGCTTGCCGTCATCTTTAATCATCATAGCATAATAACCTACGCCGGCAACCTTTGCCGAGGTTGTGATGAATATGTAACCGGCAGTTGGATTGTTGTTGTTCTTCACTGCAATCTTAGGAAAATCTGCGGGAAGCGTATCTTCGGCTGCAACAGTAAATTTATTTTCTACCGGTTCATTCTTGTAAGGAAAAACTTCCTCTTCACTTCTTATCACCGAGTAACTGATTCTGTTTTGCAATGGAGAAATCTTGAATGAAAACTCCAACAATGGAATTCTTATTCCGCTAATTGTTTTTACATCCGGATTGAAATGAACATTTACAATTTCATTTGTAGAAAAGGGAACCGGGAAATTTAGGATGAGAGTTTCATTATCATCGGAAAGAATCATGCTGGTTTCATGCGAACCGCTTGAACTTCCAACAACACTTATGTTTTTATGATTAGAAACCGACTGCGGCAAAATTTTCTCTCCGTACTTAATAATTAGGTTCGTTTCTTTAGAAACAAATTCGGAATTGGGCTGCGGAGAAACATATTTGTAGTTGGAAATTTGCTGTGCTTGCAAGAAAAGATTACTTAACAAAAGAATAAAAAGAATCCGGTAGGAACGAATCATTGTTTTCTCTATGGCTATTATGTTTCAGTTATGAATAAAGCGAGTATTCAGACAAAGCGAAAAAACACAATCCTATTTTTGGTGTTTATGAATCTCATGCCAGCTTAAAGCGCTTGCACCAAGAATCGCAACATTGCCCTTTACTAATCCGGATAACAGAATTTCTACTTTGCCCTGGAATAAATTCAGCATATTTTTTTCCATATGAAATTTTGTGGGAACCAAAAGAAGATCACCCGCCGCCGCTAAGCCTTCCGAAAGTATTACTGCTTCTGGACTTAAGTATGCTACTACATTTGCAAGAGCTTCTCCTAAAACTTGGCCTGTAAATTCGAAAGCATTCAAAGCAAGTTTATCACCATTTTTTGCTGCTCTGGTTATTATCTCCGCAGTCAAATTATTTGGCGGAAATTCTTTTATTAAACTTAGCTCGTTGGATTTTGAAAGTAGTTCGAAACAAGTTCTTATTAATCCGCCTGTAGAGACATAAGTTTCCAGGCAACCCTTTCTGCCACAACCACACGATCTACCATTTCTTTCAACTATAGTATGACCGATTTCTCCAGCGAACCCATCGTTACCGTAAACTATATTTCCATCAACAACAATTCCGCTTCCAAATCCTCGGCTTAGAGTAAGCTGGATAAAATTTTTCATTTTCTTCGCTACACCAAATTTCATTTCGCCAAGTGCAGCGGCGTTCGCATCATTAGCAATTACAATTGGAAGGCTCGTATATTTTTTAACGATGTCTCTGATATTAACATAGACCCAATTAAGGTTGGAGGAATACTCCACGGTGCCCTTATAATAATTTGCACTCGGCGCACCTATTCCAATTCCAATAACTTCATATTCATGAGATTTCTCTTTGTAAATCTTATTGAATTTTTTGAATAGTCTTTCGAACAATGCTTCTGGAGATTCATTCGGTTTAGTTGGAATTCGGCTTTCCACAAAACAATTGCCGGAAATATCAACCAACCCGAAAGAAGTGTTAGTCCCGCCGATTTCAATACCGAGTGTTACTTTTTTGGCTGCCATAGCTAAACCGATTTTGTTGAAATTTATGTTCAATAATTACTTAGTCGCTGCAGAAAATAAATTCTCTTTCCTCAACATTTCATTCCAAATAATTGCTGCGGCTCCAAGAACAGCACCATTTTCAGATTTCATTAAACTAGAGAGCAAAACTTTAACCCTACCTTTATAAAGAGGTAAAAGATTTTCTTCAAGACTTTTCTTAGTAGGATTAAGAATTAATTCACCAGCTAAAGCCAAACCACCAAAAAGAATGATGGCTTCGGGTTCGAGATGAGCTACACTATTCGATAAAGCTAATCCCAAATGTTTTCCTGTAACTTCAAAAGCCAACTTAGCAATTTTATCTCCGTTGCCTGCTGCTTTGTAAACTTGCTTGGAAGTCAGATTGTTAAACGTAATATCTCTTAGTTCACTTTCATCAGTATAATCAGCAAGTAATTCGCAAACGGTTCTTTTGATTCCACTTGCTGAGACATAAGTTTCCAGACAGCCTTTTCTTCCACAGCTGCATTGCCTGCCATTCTCACGAATTATTACATGCCCGAGCTCTCCGGCAAATCCATAACTGCCATAAACAACTTTACTATCGACAACAATTCCACTGCCTAGACCTGTTCCAAGAGTAATTTCTATAAAGTTGGATAATCCAATTGCAGCGCCAAATTTCATTTCACCAAGAGCGGCTACGTTAGCATCGTTGGAAACAGCAACCGGAATGGAGTAATACTGATTTATAAGCTTTACAATATCTACAATGCCCCAATTAAAATTACTCGGGTTATCAATTGTTCCGGTAAAATAATTTGCAGAGGGAGCCCCAACACCAATTCCAACTAACTCGAAAGAACCTTTGAGTGATTTATATTCCGCATTAAACACACCGAACAATCTTTTCAAGAGTAATTCCGGGGGCATTTGCCCTTCCGTTGGAATTTGGTTTTTTGAGTAGCAGTTGCCCTTTTCATCTACCAATCCAAAAACCGTATTTGTCCCGCCTATATCAATACCAAGCACAACCTGAGTCGGATTCATATTTTTTTTGCATCTATAATTTTCATTTATAAAAAGTATTCTCTGTTTCGAAATTTGAGTAACCGAAAAATTTTAAGACACATTTTCGGTTACCTCTGAATAATTAATTTAGTGTCATGGTTCGATCCGTCAGCCGACGGACTTCACCACGACTTAGCCTAATATTTCAGAAGTCACTTTCAGTTACTTTTTTAATCTCAATTGATTTTGTTAGAAACTCATCAACCGTCATCTCTTTTAGATAAACCATTCCGTGTGCCGCTCTTACTCTGGGAATTTGATGATTGAGAAAGAAGTCTTTACCAAGGCACAAACGTATAGTCTTAAATTGATCTACTTGAATATTCTGTGCGAGTCTATAAAACGGACCATCGAATTCATAACTTGGAAAGCTCGCGTCTTTCTGTGAACCGTAACTATTCATAAATGTGTTCTCTGCAATCGCAAAAGAATTGAGGCTCACCGGAACGTAAATATTTGCTTCAGCCGGGTGGAATCTATACCAAACATTTCTGTAGCCCCAAATCTTTAGATTAGATAAATCCTCTTCTCTTCCGTATAATTTAAGAGCTTCGCTAATTGCTTGTAAAACTTTGTAGTGAGTATCCGGTCCGCTTCCTTCCGGATCCAGCGCAACAGTAACAATTGTTGGTTTTACTTTCCGCAATAAGTTTAGAATCGGGAGAACATCGCGGTTAACTTCCGGTGTTTCGGTAAACATTTCACCTTGATAAAAACCAAGACGCATGTGAGAAACGCTATCGCTGTTAAACCCGAAATATGCCCAGATAATTTCTTCTTCCCATTCTCTTAACATTCCTTTCAGTTTTTGAACATGCGGAATGTCTTTCTTTCCAGGGTATTGTGTTTTGAAGTAATTTATCAGCTCATCAACACGGTCAATTATATATAGTAAATTATCTTCTTCATAAATCTCAACGATGTTGCGCAGCATTCTTCTAGCAGTAGCTTCTCTTTTAATAGTTCTGCTTCTCGCGGCTAGGCCATCAAGGAATAAGTTTACATCACGGTTCTTCCCAATTCGAAATGCCGGATCAAAATACTTTTCAGAAAAACGGGATTTGAATTCGTCGTTATCTAAGTGTTCTCTCAAACTCTGCATCAGATTAAGCATGTAATCATTTGTTACAGCAGTGAATCCGCTTGTTAGAGTTGTAAAGTGATGCTTGTTAGATGCGGTTCTAACAGAATGCACAATAGAAGGAAGATAGCCAAGCATTATATCATCATGATGAGGAGCCGTGTGAAGAATCGATTGATTTTCAACTAGCGAAATGCCTTTGCTAAATCTCTCAAGCACAGAACTATGAATTAACTGATTTACTTCCACCGCACTCTTGCGTGTTTTTTCCAGAACAAGTTTTCCAAACTTATCCGATTGGTAGTCATCATCGGTTAAGCATAAAACTTCTTTCTGCTTTTCTACCGCCAAATTTATTATTGATCTTTCGATAGAAAATTGCGAAAGTGATTCTTCTTCCAGCATGTCGGCGTAACGGCGTTCCTTAAGTCGCAGCGAAGCTCCGTTAGTTAAATAGAATTTTGCGTTTTGCAGATTCTGCAAAACTGTAGCCGGGTATTTGTTTGAGAGAGCGCTTTCAATCGAATCCCGAATAATATTTGCTTTAGCCTCTCCCGAAGCCGTAATGATTGCAACCGCTTTTTTGTTGTAGCAAATTGTATCCAGCCCGATTGTAATTACCAATCTGTTTCTTGCTATTTCAATTCCGCCGAGATCACCGGAAGCCGCAGCTTGTGTTTCATAATTAGTCTCGATTAACCGCGTTGTTGAAAAGTGATCACTTCCTTGAATATTAAAACCAATATGTCCATCCGGACCGATTCCGCCCAAGAAAAATCCGATTCCACCCATCTCTCTAATTTTTCTTTCGTAGTCTGTGCAGAACTCATCAACAATTTCAATAGTTCTCTTTTGGATTCTCTCCAGTCTGCTGCCCGCCCATCTTGTTCTAAGAGAAAGATCAACTTTCTTATCTGGAAATACTTGATTGAGAGGAAGGTTTTCCGCCGTGCCTATTTCATTTACATTTATTAAAAGAGCTTTAGCCGGATCAAGATTAAAATTTTGGAAATAGTATTTCTGTATGTAGTAATAAAAACTATTGTGCTGAAATGAATCGATTGGATAGAACTCATCTATTTGCACAAATCTGAGACTTTGCATATCCGGTTCTACGGATGGATCAATTCCAACTCTCTCAAAAGTTTCAACTACATCTTTCTTATTCCAATTCTTGAGATAGTAACCAACCCACTTAATGAAGTGTTCCGGTGTTTTACCGGTGGGAAGAGAGATAACTCCGTTAGGATTTTTTTGAACCCATTCAATAAACCGTAAAGCCGTCAGCCGCCCAAGTTCAGGAAAACTGTTTACCTGAATGATTGGAATTTTTTCTGTTGGAGGATATTGCAGCAGCTTACCAGAGTTTGCTAGATAAAACTGTTCTATATGTGATATTGCATCAGTATTAAGAACACCGTGTGAAGTTTTCTTACGTTTCCTTGTACTCTTTATTTCTTGTTTTGATAAATGTTCTTTACGAGTCATTTGTTTCTTGAGTTCTTTCATTGTTTACTGAAGTTACGCATGAGTTGAATTTCATGAATTTTCCTCAGTGAAACTTGGTGACTTAGTGCCTTTGTGGCTCGATTTCTTATGTTTTTCCTTGCCATCAAGTCACAAATCTGCCCGCCGTATAGAGAACTACTTTAGCAGGCGGGGACACTAAGAAATCACAAAGTGCGTAACTTCAGTTATTTAGTGCGACTAATTAAAATTTCTTTTCCCGGCTTCTCCACGAATTGATTACCACTCACGTTTTTTATGTCCTTTCAGCGAATAATAAAGTATGAACAAGTAGCATGGCAGTAGAATTAAATATGAACCCTGAGGTGAGTAATTATTTGAAAGTACACCGTACAATGGCGGAAGAAGCGCACCGCCGGCTATACCCATAATCAAAATTGCCGAACCAATTTTAGTAAACTTGCCAAGTCCTTCTAACGCAAGAGGCCACAAGGTTGGCCAAACCATTGCGTTTGCAAATCCGAGAAGCGCTAGGTAAAAAATTGAATCCGGAACTGCGGATATTCCAAGCCAGCCAAAAACTATACTCGAAATTCCAACACTTGTTGTAGATGAGAGTATCACACCCAAACTAAATACGAGACCGAAAATTGCAGAGAGTATGAGCGCCTTTTCTTGTTTGATAAATCTCGGTATTGTAATGATCCCAACAATATAACCTATAACCATAAAAGCCATTGTATAAGAAGTTAGTTGCCCAAAAAATGAAACGCCGAGATTTTTACCATACATTCCGATTGTATCGCCGGCAATTACTTCTACTCCAACATAAAAGAATAGCGCAATTGCACCGAGTATTAGTTGCGGAAATTGGAAAATACTTGTTTTGCTTTCAGCATCACTTTTTATACTATCTTCTTCACCGGTTTCAATTTCCGGCAGCGGTGAATAATTGATCATCGCGGCTAAGAGAACTAAAACAACCGCCATTATAATGTAAGGCATGATTAAGCGTGCTGCTAGTTCATTGAATGCAACAGCTTTTTGTGCAGCATCCAGCAGCTTAAGATTTTCATCGCTGAAATTTTCCATTCCATGCAGCATCATCGCCGTAAAAACCAACGGGCTCAATATTCCGGCAAACTTGTTCGCTATTCCCATAAAACTAATTCGAACTGCCGCACTTTCTTTTGGCCCAAGTACAACAATGTAAGGATTGGAAGCAGTCTGAAGAATCGTTAATCCTCCGCCCATTACAAATAGCCCGAGCAAAAACAAAGCGTAAATTCTTGTTTGTGCTGCCGGTATAAAAATAAGCGCGCCAATTGCCATGGCAAGTAATCCAAGAACCATTCCTTTTTTATAACCGGTTCTTTGCAAAACAGCAGACATCGGCAGAGCCATTAGAGTGTAGGAGATGTAAAACGCCAGCGTAACAAAGTATGCTTCTATTTGATTGAGCTCGCAGGCAATCTTTAGAAATGGAATTAAAGAACCATTTAACCATGTAACGAAACCAAAAATAAAAAATAACACGCCGATGATTGTTATTGATAACAAATATCTGTTCGAAGTAGTCTTACCATTGTTATTAGTTGTTGACATATTGTATCCTAATTACTGAAAAAATTATTTGTTTTACTGAAGTTACGCACTTTGTGATTTCTTAGCGACTTTGTGGCAAAAGAAAGTCTAAGAAATTAAGCCACAAAAGCACTAAGTCACCAAGTTTCACTAAGGATAATTCAAAAGATTCAACTTACGCGTAACTTCAATTGCTTTATCTGAAACTCAACAAAAAAACAAATATCCACCATCTACTTTTAAAAGCGGCTTCTCCTAAACTTCAGCCAACAATAACAGACTAAAATTCCGCACCAAAACCGGCTCGTTTATTTGGCTGCAAATTAAATAAAGATAGAACGGGTACTAAATTAAATGCAGTGAGCGCGCAAATTATGCTGTGAATTTGCTTCGGTTGGCTCAATATCACCGTTTTCAGAAGAAAAGACTCTTTTTCAGCTTAGTTAAATAGCGTTGACTTATAATGAAGGGCTGCTTGATGTTTTTTAAATAAACCAAATACGATCTATCATAAAATTTTTCAATTCTATCTACATGCTCAAAGTTTATTATTGTTGAGCGGTGAATTCTTATAAACATGCTATCCGGCAAAACACTTTCCCATTCCTTTAGAGATTTTCTAATAATTAACTTCTTGGAATTGTTTAGATAAACATTTGTGTATTCGTTAAAAGCCGCAATACATTCAATATCATGTATCTTGATGAACTGTGGTTTATTTCCTTCCGTGATGAACAAGTGCTCGCCGATATTCTTCCTTGATTCCAATTCTTCCGTAGTTGTTTTACCAGCCGAAGAATTTTTCTTGGTCTTACTGCTTTTTGCAAGTCTCACTTCTATAGCTTTGTACAAATCAACTGCCTTAAACGGTTTTATGATATAATCATCGGCGCCTAGATTCATACCATAACGCATATCGGTAACTTCGGCTTTGGCAGTTAAAAATATAAATGGGATTGAGGAAAGCGCTTCATCTTTGGTGATCTTTTTCAATACTTCGTAACCATCCATTTCCGGCATCTTAATATCACAGATGATTAGATCCGGCAAATGTTCTTTAGCATATTTAACTCCCTCGGCACCACTCTCTGCTGCAATTACCTTGTAATCTTTTAATTCCAACAAATCCTTTATTCCCGTACGAACAGGAGTCTCGTCTTCAATAATCAATATTTTTTTCATGTTCCTTTATTCCGCTATGATACTAAAATATTATTTTAGTCATGTTACACAAGCGACACAAAAAATTTTGCCACTAAGGCACCAAGTCACTAAATCATCACTAAGTTTTTTTTGGTAAGTTCTTTGTGTTTTAGTGTCTTCGTGGCAAATCCTTTCTTTCTGAGTAGAATAAGTACTTCATTTTCATATAACCGTTAACATTGGAATTGTAACCACAAATGTAGAACCCTTATTTAATCCACTCTTGAATGTGATTTTTCCACCGTGGGACTCGACACACCTTTTCACTATCGACAGCCCGAGTCCTGTTCCTTCAATTTTACCGGTGTTACTTCCTCTGTAAAATGTTTCGAAAAGATTCTTTTGATCTTGCTTCGAAATTCCTATTCCATTATCAGTTATTGAAAATTCCAGATCTGATTTTAAACCTCTAATTCGGAAAACAATATTTTTCCCTTTAGGAGAATATTTCACTGCGTTCGAAAGAAGATTGGATAAAATGTGCTGAAGCAATTTGCCGTCAACAATCATCTGTTTAGTCTTAAGTTCATACTGCAGCTTAATTTTGTGATTGTACGATCCGATGCTTTCCGCCTCTTCAATCATTTTCGCAGAGAAACTATACAAATCAATTTTTGTAGGGCTGAACTTCCATTTACCTATTTCCGTTTTGTTTATAGTCAGAATATCATCCAGCAAACCGGTCATATATGTAACTGCGTTTTGAATTTGCACAATGTAATCAACATACTTTTCTTCGCTAATCGATCTTCCCATCAGAAGAAGCAATTCCGACGATGTAAATATGGTTGTAAGCGGTGTACGAAATTCATGAGAAGAAGTTGATAAGAATCTCGTCTTCATTTCATCAAGCTGGCGTTCTTTTTCAGAGATAGCTTTCGAATCAACTTCTCCATTATTTATATACAAGACTACCACGTTAAATGAGGGAATTAAGTTGCTGTACACTTCTAAGTTGCGAACTGTTCCATCCTTTAATTTGTGACATGCGCTAAAACGTTTTTGTTTGTTGTAAAAAGATATTTTTGGAGAAAGAGTTTGAGGAACTTCAATTTGGGAAATGTTAAGCGATTCAAAAGTTTTTTTATTGTAACCATAAAAGTCCGATGCAGCTTTATTAGCATATTTTATCGATAGGTCTTCGGAATTCAAAATGAGTATTGGCGAAGGAATTTCATCGAATAACCGGGTGTGAATATTCAATGAATCAGTTTGGACCCCTACTGCACCGGTTTTCTTTGCGTTTCCACGCAAGGTATGTTTCTCGCTTTTCTTTTGTGATATGGTCATTGCTAAGGGATCGACGATATTTCCATCAACATAATTTTCTTTACAGAGTTTGAGTGATATGTAAAAAAGCTAACTTCAATTTAGCAACTTATCTCATTTTAAGTATGCAATTTTTTTTGTCAGCAAATTATCCACCGTGCTTAGTTGCACAAAGTATATTCCGCTCGAAAGTCCGGTGGCATTAAATTTTAACGTATGAACACCGGCTTCATATTTTTGCGAAGCTAATTCCCGGCACAGCTTACCTAAACTATCGTAGATTCTTACATTTACATCCGAACGTTTTGGCAAATTAAATTGCACACTTGTGGTTGGATTAAATGGATTCGGAAAAAGGTGCAGCTCAATCTGATGCGGAATCATTTCTTCTTTGATTACCGAAGTACCCGTTTCTTCTTCTATGATAATTCCATGTATGATTGATGATCCGGCACTGGCAAAGAAATAAAGTTCCAAAAGATTATCCTCAACTTGAACACCGGTAAATACCTTTTCAAGCGGCGAACCAGTTCCAACTTCTTTGTAGATATCCAGATTTTGTATTAACGGTTTGCCGTTTACATAGATTTCGAAAACTCTACTGCCGATAGTTTTGATTGTAGGTTCGGCAAAAAGCAATTTTACTTTGTAAGCACCATTTTTTAGTCTCTGTCTGTAAAAAGTAATTCCTTCGTTAGCAGTTTTGTAAATTTTCTCATATTCATTAGAAGTTATTATTCCGTTTGTGTTTTTTATATCACCGCCAATCGAGCCGTACTCTTTTGTTTCATCCCATTTTTGTTCGCGCAGCCAAATACTATTGTTTGCACTTGTATCTCCAATATCAACAACTATTGGACTCGCGTGAATACTTTTTACAGACAAGACTTTTAGTTTTGCTTGATTTGGGTTCGGAGCTAAATCCTTAATGTTTCTAATTGCAACCGGAAAGTTACCCGCCGCCGCTGCACTGGAAACATCAAACGAAACTATTCTTTGTGATGAGCTTAGAGAAAAATTTGACAGCGTTAAGCCAAGAGTGATGTAATTAGAAATGTCTCCGGCAGATGCTTTTTCCACTTCCTCGGAAAACTGAATTTTAAGATGATCTTTATAAATCCAACCGTTCATTGCGTAAGGCGCATCAACATCTACATTACTAACTGAAGAACTATAACTTGCCGTTTGTCCCTCTTTAGTCATGCAAAGAATAAGATAGCCATCTTTTATCAAAACATTCTGCGCTTTAAAATCACATAAGTTCGATCCGAAAGTAGAGTTGGATTTAACCCATCTGCTGTTATCAAATGTGCTGAAATTATCCGTCCATCTTAGAGTGAAATTATTATTTACACCCGGAGTGTAATCATAAAACTTCACCCAGTCATACATTGCGTAAAGCGGAAGGCTTCTATCATCAAAAGTACCAGCCCACTCAACCGAGTTAGGCATCCAAAAATTCATCATAATTGCTTGAGACAATCCAAGCGTTCTAATACGATCCGAATTGTCGCGATGAATTTCATAACCATCAACATACCATGCAACATAATCGGGCGTCCATTCAATTGCATGAACATGGAATGCTGCATGAGGATTAAAATTCAACGCTTGACGAAAATTCACACCCTTTTCATCCGGAGTAAATGTTGTATACTGAACTTCGTTATTATCTTTTCCCATTATCTCAATATCAATCTCATTGTAAGTACTCGAAAGAATATTGTATGTAAAAATGGTGGATGTAACACCGCTTGCACTGGCTGACCTCATTCTTGTTTCAATTCTTCCATAAGAATAAGATTCTTTTGTTCTAACTTCTCCGCTCCAATAATTTTTTGAATATATAATTTGAGTTAAAGAAGCTGCAAGAAAAACAATTAGTATTAATCTATCAGCAAAAAATCTTTTCATTCTAGTTTACCCGTTTTATTTGTTTTCCCAAACTAACTCCCCCTTCGTTGAAACTGTCTATACTAAAATGGTATTCGCTATTTATGTTCAAACCGCTAAGCGTGATTTCACTTTTCTCATAAACCATAAAGTGATTATTCAATTTATATTTTGAAATTCCGTAATTGACAATGTAGCCGGTTGCATTTTTGTCTGCTTGCCATTTAAGAGTAACATTGCGCTTATCTTTTTGATCTCGAAGAGCTGAAAAATCATCAATACGTTTTGGTCTTGCTTTATCACCAATTCCGAAAATTCTAAAACCGGAAATAGCAAACCTTCCGGAAGGAACATATTTGTTTGTGATTCTTAAAAATCTTGCTCTGGTTGGTTTGTCCAACTCGATGTAATCGTGGGGACTATCAATTGTGTTTTTACTTTTATCTACTAAAACATTCCAATTAATTCCATCGTTTGAGTATTCTATTATGTATTGATAATACACGCTATCATTTCTACCGAGCAGTTCTGGATCTTGATCGGCAAAATTTACTTGGATTGCATTTACTGTTTGCTGTCCATCAAGATCAACGCATTGCCACTCACCGGCTTCTCCGGTTCTTGCGCTCCAGTGAGTTCGAATGTCTTCATCGAATGCGTTTAATACTGATGATGAACCTAAGGTTGAAGAAGCCGTTGCTTTCTTTTTGTATGAGAGCAGCATCCAACCGGTAAATGTATTTTTATTTTTTTCTTGTTTGATGAAATGAGGATAGTCACCCCATTTTGTGTCTGTGTATAAATCACCTTGATTATCAAAGCCGGCGGGATACAAACCAATTCTTCTTTCAAACATGTGTTTGACTGATATAGACTGAGTAGCTATGTGCCAATAATTTCCGGATAAATCCTTAAATGTACTTCCATGGCCGGCACCGCAAATAAAGCCGCCTTGCTTGATTGAGAAAGGACTATACTCTTGATAAACAAATGGTCCTAACGGAAAATCAGAAACATAAACTCCATCTCCGTAACTCTTAAATTCTGTTCCGGGTCCGGCATACTGTAAATAATATTTTCCATCATGCTTGTTCACCCATGCGCCTTCAATCCAGGGGGCACTGTTTAGCTCGTTATAATCACCTTGTTTTTCCCAGCCATGTATTTCCGGTTCTCCTTTGAAGAGCGGTGTTGATTGAGCAATTGGATTCAGCTTGTTATTAAAATCCAGTTCTACATAGTAAATCGGATTCTTATTCGAGCATCCGTAATACAAAAACATTTTTCCGTTATCGTAAAGAAGTGCCGGATCTATTACTTGAAATGGAAATCCCGGATTAACAACTTCCCACTTACCGGATTTTGGATCGCCGGTTCTAAATATTGGACTATGCTCGCCCGATGCCATAAAATAAACCCAATCGTCAACTATGACTGCTGTTGGTGCGTATTCTTCTATCGGTAAATCATCTGTAACTATTAAATCCCAAACAAGTAAATCTTTCGAATGCCAGTATCCTCCCGATTTGGAAGCAAACATGTAGTATTCATTTTGTAAAACAATTACCGTTGGATCGGCAGCTTCTCTGCGTGATGGTGAATCTAAACAATATCTATAGCTAATATTAATTGGATTACAATATGTGCTCACTTTTGTATCCGCCGGCTTTTGTGCAATCAGATTGTTCGAAATTAGAATCAGTATAATCACCCAACTGTATTTCATGATTTTGCAAAAACTTTTTTGCTTAGGGAGGTTCACAATCATTCTACAACCACTGTTACACTTTTCATATCCGGGTTTGCAGATGATGTTCCAATTAATAAAGTATGCTCTCCCTTAGCAATTTCAAATCCCTTTCCTTCTTTGAATTCGGAAAGAGTCTCACCATCGATTGTAAATGATACTGTCTTTGTTTGACCGGGCTTCAACTCGATACGTTCAAATCCTTTTAGAGATTTTATTGCACCGTTACCGGTCATTCCTTTTACGTAAAGCTGGACTACTTCTTCACCTAAAATTTTGCTTGTATTTTTTATATCCACAGAAAGTTTAATGGAATCACTTTCACAAAGAATCTTTTTATTTAGAGCAACATTACTAATCTCAAATTTCGAATAGCTTAATCCAAACCCAAAAGGATAGAGCGGCTCGCCGGAGAAGTAACGGTAGGTTCTTCCATTTGATGAGTCACTTCTCATGTTATAGTCTTTGAAATCCGGAAGTTGATCGACAGATTTATAAAAAGTAACCGGGAGTTTGCCTGAAGGATTATAATCTCCAAATAAAACATCTGCAATTGCGTTTCCGGCTGCCTGTCCGCCGTACCATGATTCAATTATTGCCGGAACATTTTGATTTGCCCAATTGATACTTACAGCGCTTCCGTTTAGCAAAACTAAGACAACCGGTTTGCCGAGAGAATTAATTTTTTGGATCAACTTTTCTTGAACTTCCGGTAAATCTAATGAAGTTCTATCTCCTCCGGCAAATCCTTTCACGGGAACATTCATTTCTTCACCTTCGAGACGTGGAGACAACCCCATGAACATTAGTACCGCATCGCTTTGCTGAGCAATTTTGACTGCGCGTTCTTCAGCATTTACATCCGGTACCGACCAAAGTAATTGCATTTGAGAATAACCCAGAGTGGAATAGAAATCAATTTGAATTTTGTATGCTTTGCCTTCGGCGATTTTTAATTTTTTGTAAGTCTTGATAGGATGATGATTGCTGTGAAAATCAATCAACAAAGAATCTTCA
>CAZEDR010000046.1:0-16145 GCA_964510975.1 uncultured Melioribacter sp.
AAACTTCAAAACCAAGAAAATGTAAGTCGGGGTTAACTTCTTAAATTATCTACGCTTATTTTATTATCAACAAACCTCCTTTTTTCTAATGAACAATCTGGGTTAATAATATAGCAGCGCTAAGATATGACACTGTTAAATATAGGCTTTAAGACAACAACCTAATCTTACAGCATTGCGCCCAACGGGAATAATGTTTAAGGATCTTTCTCTAATAAGCATGATAAATCATTGAAGTACAGCTAGTGTTTTCAAATATTGATGAGATTACTGTAATTCCGGGATGAAATTGAGGATTAATAAGTTAGTTACATCTTCTAAATTATTTTAGTTTCCCTTCGAATATAACTTATAAACATAAAGGCGAGAATTGGATTCGAAACAACAGACAATTCTTCTAGTTGAAGATGATTCACTTTTAGCGGCTGCAGAGATCTATTGGCTTAAAAAAGCCGGATATAAAGTAATGTACGTTTCCAATGGGGAAGATGCAGCTAAAACCGTGGGTGAAGTGGGTGATGGAATTGACCTTATACTTATGGATATAAACTTAGGGGGCGGAATTGACGGCACAGAAGCCGCTCGGATAATATTAAAATCTCATGAAATTCCTTTGCTCTTTCTTTCTTCCCATACCGAAAAAGACATTGTTGCTAAAACAGAAATGATTACCTCGTACGGATACGTAGTTAAAGATTCTAAAGATGTTGTTCTGTTAGCTTCGATAAAAATGGCATTTAAGCTTTTCAATGCAAATCAAGAATTACGAAATAAAGAAAATGCTATAATAGAAAGTGAAAATCATCTTAGATCTATAATAGAGTCAGCTCCTTTTGGAGCTCATTCGTATGAATTGCTAGACGATGGTAAATTGATTTTTTGCGGCTATAATAATGAAGCAGCTAAAATTCTTGGCATTGATCACAAGAATCTAGTAGGAAAAACTATTGAGGAAGCATTCCCTCCTTTGGCAGCCACTGAAATACCAAGACTATATCGAAGAGTGGCCTCGGATGGAAAACTGTATGAAGATGAACAGATTAATTTTGTGGAAAATAGAATTGCCGGTGTTTTTGAGATTCATGCTTTTCAAACTGCCAAAAATAAAATGACTGTTTTCTTTAAGGATAAAACTGCTAATAAGAAAGCAGCATTAGCATTAAAAATGAGCGAAGAAAAATTCCGCACCTTAATAGAGTTTGCACCGGATGCTTTTTTTCAAGGTGATAAAGAGGGAAATTTTATAACTGTTAATGATAAAGCTATTGAACTGACCGGATATTCAAGAGAAGAACTTCTAACGATGAATATGGCCCACCTCTTTTCTGATGTTGAAATGCTGGAAAAGCCGCTTCGATTTGATTTACTAAAACTTGGCGTTCCGATAATAAAGCAAAGAAAAATTGCTCGCAAATCCCGCGAACAAATAGATGTTGAAATGCATTCTAAAGCCATGCCCGATGGAACTTATCAATCCTTTATTCGTGATATTACCGACAGAGTATTAACCGAAAAAAGCTTAACCGAAAGTGAAAGAAAATACAAAGACCTATTCGAGAAGTCCGAAGATGCTATTCTTATCATCAATAATTTCAAGTTTGTTGACTGCAATACGGCAACCTTAAAAATGCTTGGTTATAAGACTAAGGATGAATTAATGCAAACTCATCCTTCGGAATTATCTCCGGAGTTACAGCCCGATGGTAAACCATCTTTAGAAAAAGCAAATGAGATGATGCTGACTGCTCTGGAAAAGGGAAGTCACCGTTTTGAGTGGGATCATAAAAAAGCAGATGGGACGATTTTCCCAGTCGAAGTTTTATTAACTGCGATTGATGCCGATCCGAAAAATTCGGTGATTCATACAGTTTGGAGAGACATTACAGAGCGGAAAGAAGTCTTAACAAAACTTGCAGAATCTGAGTCCAACTATAGAATGCTAATTGAAAACCAAACAGACCTTGTTGTTAAGGTAGATTTGGATGGAAATTTTCAGTTTGTAAGTCCCTCTTATTGTAGAGCCTTTGGCAAAACACAAAATGAATTATTAGGGAAAGCTTTTATTCCATTAGTACATGAAGAAGATAGAGAAACAACTCTGAAAGCAATGGAATCGATTTTTTCTCCACCTTATACGGCTTATGTGGAACAAAGAGCAATGACTAAGGAAGGATGGAGATGGTTTTCGTGGGTTGATACGGCAATTCTGGATAATGGTGGAAAAGTTGAATCAATTATTGGTGCTGGTCGGGATATTACTGAGAGGAAATTTGCTGAACAAGAACTTCGTAGAAGCGAAGAGAAATTCAGAAATTTAATTGCTAAGATGCCCGATGCAGTCTATAAGAGCACGCATGAAGGGAAATTTTTGGAAGTCAATTCGGCAATGGTTCAGATGCTGGGTTACAAAGATGAAAATGAATTGCTGGAGATTGACATAAAAAAGGATCTCTATTTTGATGTGGCTGAAAGAGAAAGCGCTGCTTTAATAGAGAAATACGAGGAAATGGCTGTTTTTCGCTTGAAGAAAAAAGATGGCTCGGAGATTTGGGTTGAAGATCATGGAAGACATGTTCTTGACCAAGCTGGAAATGTGCTTTACCACGAAGGTATTATGCGAGATGTTACAGAACGCATTCACAATGAACTCGAAATTCAGAAATATTCCGAGCAGCTAAAGGAATCCAATGCCGCTAAGGATAAGCTTATTTCAATTATCTCGCACGACTTAAAAAACCCATTCCACTCTATTAACTCGGCTGTCAAATTGGTTATTGACGAGTGGGATGAAATTTCGGAAGAGGATAAACTCAAATTTTTAAAGGCCATACTTAATACTTCGGAAAAATCTTATAATCTTCTGGAGAATTTACTGCTTTGGTCTCGGCAGCAAATGGACATAATAGAATTTCTACCGGAACAAATATCATTATCCGAAGTTGTATTAGAAACTCTTGAAATTGTTAAAAACGCAGCAACTTTAAAAGGTATCACAATTAAAACTAGTGTTAAGGGCGATTGCCTGGTGAAGGCTGATAGAATTATGATATCGACCGTAATAAGAAATCTGTTAACCAATGCAATAAAATTCACGCGAGAAAAAGGAAAAATCGAAATTAGCGCTCGCACAAAAAAAGATAAAATAGAATTAGCAATTAGTGATAACGGAATAGGTATCCCTGCTGAAGATATAGAAAAGTTATTCAGAATTGGTCAAACATATTCTACTAGAGGAACTAACAGCGAGAGTGGTACCGGACTAGGTTTAATAATTGCAAAAGATTTTGTTGAAAAAAATAAAGGTGCCATTTGGGTTGAAAGCGAGATTAATAAGGGGACTAAATTTGTTGTTTCTCTTGAGAAATCGCACAAATAGAGCTACCAAACTCAAAAGAGTTAAGTAATTATAATTCTCTTTTCGGTCTGCGGAGGCAAAAATTAGCTCACTCATTGTTAAGTTTTTCCAGAAAGGATGCGAAGGAAATACTAATCTGGGATTATTTTCCATAATAAATTCGATTAGCAGAATTAATTTCCAAAAGAGGGAAATTGAGAAGAGAAAGAAAGTTGGCTGCACTTATCTTGGTTATATACTTAGGTAGCAGAAGCTTTCTGAACCGTAACCAGATTTAGCTAAATAAAAGACTGAAGTTACGCATGAGTTGAATTTCATGAATTTTCCTTAGCGATACTTGGTACCTTAGTGGCTCAATTTTTATATTTCCTTTTGCCACCTGGTCACAAACATGCCCGCCACTTAGAATATACTTTAGCAGGCGGGGATACTAAGAAATCACAAAGTGCGTAACTTCAGTGAATGAGATTTATCGGCCGGTTTCGAACTTGTGATGATACTAAATAACGCCGTCGATGTAGCCATTACATGAACAACCGATTCAGCTGCATCAGTGAAAATTGCACTTGAGCCTGTTATTACAAAAGCAGATATTTTTCCGGCAAACATTCCTATTCCTATGAATAGTGTGAGGAAAGCCGCCCGTTTTTTCATTTTTATGTTTGTATCCATCAAACTCATATATTGTTTTATTTGGATAGAGACATAGTGGGTTTCACTTGTTCCCTTAAATTTATTTTTTCAATCTAACTAAAACAGTAACTCCGCTGCCGGGATTGTTAGCAACCGCGATGGTACCTCCATGTGCTTCTATAATTTTTTTACTGATGCTTAGTCCTAATCCGAATCCTTTTATAGTCTTTGAACGGGATCGATCGGCTCGATAAAACGGTTCGAAGACAAAAGGTAAATCAGCATCCGGGATTCCAATACCATCGTCCTTTACTTTTAATTCGACGAATTCTTTATCTGAATTAAAAGAAACACTTATCGGCTTGCTCTGGGGAGTGGAGTATTTTAGCGCATTTTCAATAATATTTTTAATAGCAATCTTGAGCCATTCATAGTTAAAAGTGAATGGAAATGTTTCCGGAATATTTTCTATTGTAATCCCGGGGAATTCTTTAGAATAATAATTTACAATTTCGTTTATTAACTGAACGAGATCGTTAGTTTCCAATTTTAGATTTCCAGTAATTCCGCGGACTCTTTCTGTCTCGAGGATTTCGGTAATCATCATCTCGATCTCTTTTACGTCGGCAGAAATACTTTCCTTGCTTTTTGAATTCTCAAGAAATTCGAGCGCTAATTTTACTCTGGTGATTGGCGTTCTAAGTTCATGGCTCACATCAAGCAGCAATTGATCGCGCGCTGAAATCATATCCTTTATTCTCGACGTCATTTCATTGAAAGAATCAGAAAGGGACGAGAGTTCATCGTTAGTTGAAACATGAATGCGATGAGAAAAATTTCCTTTACTTACTTCGGCAACTCCATTGGAAAGTAGTTTTATCGGGTTCAATATTTTCTTTACTAATTTATAACTTAAAAACATCACGCCAATTAAAGCCCCAATGAGGATAATTATCTCCTGTGGTCTGGGATGTAAAGTTCTGTGAAAATCGGAATCAAAAATAAATCTGCTTCCATCCGGATTGACAACAACAAATTCGCGATCCTTTATGAGATCGAGGAACTTATCGATAAAACCTTTTCTTTTCGGCTGCTTTAGTTCTTCGGAATTCCAATACAGTTTTTGAGAGTGGTATTTTATTCCGATTGAATATTTTGATGCAATCTGACTTGCCAAAGATGTATCCGGTGGAGAGCCAATTTCCTTAGCTATATATGTAAAGTAATTGCGGATATTAACATTAAATTGCTCTTTAATTCGGGAACTGAAATGAACGCGGAAAAATATCGTAAAAAAAATTATAGTTAACGTTCCGGCAAGAATTATTACAGCAAGCAGTTTTAAAAAAATAGAATGCCGGAATGCTTTTAAATTTATTTTCAATTTTCTATTCCTATAAATTTATAGCCCGCTCCCCAAACTGTTTTGATGTATTCCGGATTACGGGGATCATCATTCAATTTTTGGCGCAGTCGGCTGATGAGTACATCTATTGATCTGTCATACGCTTCCCAATCCATACCTTTGAGGGCATCCATTATTTTCTCTCGTGAATATATCCTGCCGGGATTTCTAACAAATAAAGAAAGAAGTGCGAACTCCATCGTTGTTAAGTCAACAGTTTTATCCGCGAGCATTACTTTTTGGCTATTAAAATTAATATGGAGAACGCCCGTGTTAATAATTTCAGGACAGCTTAAATTATCTATCCTTCGCAAAACAGATTGAATTCTCGCCACAAGCTCCCGTGGTTCAAAAGGTTTGGGAAGATAATCATCAGCGCCCAATTCTAAACCAACAATACGGTCAGTTACATCCCCGCGCGCAGTTAACATAATAATGGGTATCGAATTTTCTTTTCGAATTGTTCTGCAAATTTCAAATCCATCCTTTCCCGGCAGCATAATATCTAATATTATCAAGTCGGGATGACCGCTTTTCAATTTCTGAAATCCGTCATCAGCGGAAAATGATTTTAGAACTTTGTAATTAAATTTCGCGAGATAATCGGCGAGAAGATTATTCAGTTTCTCATCATCGTCTATGATTAATATTGTTTTTTCACTGCTCATTAAATATCTGCTAATTTGAATTTCTTCTCAAACTAAAATATTAAAAAACACATTAAGAATTCTTAAGTAGTAAGCCGGAAAGAAATTTCCAAAAAAATAACTTTCCGGCACTTAAATATTTATAACTGTGCGCTGATTCCAAAAATCGGCATAATCTTGTAATCGTATATTTCTTTTCGGGTGACGTTTCCCTTTTGGTCGGCATCATAAACATATTCTACAATATTATAACGGTTGTAAACATTCCAAATGTCAAAATAGATATTAAGTGTCCAGCCATCGAATTCGAATTTTTTATCTATTCTTAAATCGAGTTCGTGGTAGTCCGGAAGTCTAGCGGAATTTTTTTCTCCTTTCACGATATAATATTCACCGTCTTTAGGAACTGTTCCAATCGTAGGCGAGTATGGTGTTCCTGTGCTGTAAGAATACTTAATACCAATTTGCCAATCATTAGAAATCTTATAACTGCCGACAAGATTAAAATTATGAGTCCTATCGTAATCGAAATAATATTCTTGTAGATATTCAGCATCTTTTCTTTTGGAAATTGAATATGTATAAGAAATACTTCCCACCAGATTATCAATCATTTTTTTCTGAAGGAAAAATTCTATTCCCCAAATATTACCGGAACCGTTGTTCGTAATAATTTTTGATGTCTCCGAGTAAACGAATGTGTTAGTTAGATTTTTATAATAAGCTTCCAAACTAATTTTGATATCTTCGGAAAGGATATTGTCCAATCCGATAACGAACTGGTCTGCCTTTGCGCTTTTAAGATTTTTATTCAATTCATGTTCCTGTATCTGATATGCGGCAGGATCCTGGCTTAGTCTTGCGTACCCGGCATTTAGAATGAAATTATCTGTAAGTTTATAACTCAAAGCTAAGCGGGGACCCAGAACGTTTTCATCAGTAAGATCGAAATAATCATATCGTAATCCCGCAGTTAAAACTAATTTATTGACTGGGCGTAAAGTTGTTTGAATGAATCCGCCGTATTTATTTGATATAGGAGGATAATAATTTATGGTATCTGCGGGAAAAATAAAACCTGTGTCGGTAGTATCTGCTTCCGTCCAAATTAAATGATCAGTGTTACCCGATTTTATAAACGCACCCCCTTTTAATTCCACATAATTGTTCAACTTCAAAACCGATTCATTCTTCAAAGTGAACTCTTGTTCCAATAAATCTGCGCCGTTCAAATTCTTGTTGATTTTAGTTCCGGCGTTCGTTTGCCAGCCGTTACTTGTCATAGATGCAGTTGTAAGAGAATATCCATTACTGCTGAAAAGGTAATTCCAATTCAATCCGATTGCACTGCCGTAAACATCGTACTTGAGGAATTCATATTTCCTTCCTTTTGCAAAATGTCCGCTTTCATCTATTTTGTCTCTTTCAACATCATCCTCATAGTAAAATCCAATCAGCGAAATTTTATTATTCTTAGCCATGTTGTAAGTAACTTTACCGGCGGCATCCCAAAAGCGCGGCATTACATCTCTCCCCATCATCTTTGTAATTAGATCAAATATTCCTCTGCGGGCTGAGAGGACTATATTGCTGTTTTCATTGATTGGACCATCAGCGTATAAACCGAATCCTGCCATATTTAAATCAATATTTGTATTGAAGGTGGTAGCGTTGCCCTCTCTCATTTTTAATTCGAAGAGGGAAGATAGTTTTCCGCCGAACTCTGCTGGAAAAGCGCCGCTCGAAAATTCAACAGATTCAAGTAGATCCGGGTTGATTATGCTGATCGAACCCATGCTCGCATCGGTTCTGCCAAAATGCAATGGACTGAAGATTTCAATGTTATCTAGCAAAGCAAGGTTTTCATCCGGCGCTCCTCCTCTAACAATTAAATTGGAATTAGCCATACTTCCTGTTGTAACTCCAGGCATTGCATGAATGACTCTGAATACATCTTCAGCTGAACCGGGAGAGGATCTTATATCTTGTGAAGTTAATTTTTTTGTGCTAATAATTTTCTCAGGGTCAATTTCAAAGTATCCTGATGAAACTATAACAGATTCATCCAATTCAATTGAAACCGGATTTAATTCGAACTTGAGTTTAGTTACACGGTTTTGCGAGATAATAACTTCCGGATTATTTATTGTCTCATATCCCACCATCGAAACGGATATCTGATAAATTCCCGCCGATATATTGGTGATTGTAAATTTACCCTCATCGTCAGTTGCAGCGCCCATCGTTGTTCCTTTGATAATAACATTAGCGCCCTGCAAAGGTTGTTTTGTTGATTTCTCGATCACTATTCCTTCCAACGATCCGGATTTCCCGGATTCTCCAAATATATTTGAACATATTAGATACACTACTGAAAGCAAAATCCTTTTCATTTTAGTCTCTCAGATTATTAAAGAAATTTTCTTTGAATTTATTCAACTTTCCGGCGAAAATTTCTTTTTGTTCTTTCGTAAGAAGCGTATGAAATTCAACGAATTTAGAAATCATAAATGAATGCAGCTCTACTTTGCATGCGTGAATTTCCTCCATTTTACTTTTCAAAAGAGTTTCATCAATCCGGTCTTTCTTTATTTCCGATTGCAGAAAATCGAAAGCATCTTCCATTTTATTTTGCATCGGTTTGTGCTTTGCAACTATCTCATCTTTAATTTTATTCAGCTTTGTTTGCTGCTCTTCAGTCAATTGTAATTCGTCGGATATTGTTTTCATCGCGAACTCTATCATTTTCTCGCGTGTATCCATTGAACAGTGAACTCCTCTAGGACGCGAGCAACCGAATGAACTTAATAGAATAACTGAGATTACACATGCAGCAAGAACTACTTTGGTGATTGACATTGTTTACCTCTGTTTCTTAATTATTATAATTTCGGTGAGCAATCTACTTTTGAAATGTTAAGCGATTATTTCCGAATTGTAACAATTTGTAACAGCTATTATTGTTTAATCTCTAATTCCCCGACGTTTGCGACATGGGTTACAATTTTTTGCAAAAAGAATATCCACAAGATACCGCGCTACTTGCGGCGAGGAGATTCATTAGTGGGAAAATTTTCGAGTCGATTGCAAATTTAGTGTTTATAACCTTCAATCATAGAAACACATTTGCGGCAGTATGCGCTTCCTTTTATATCAACTTCTTCAATTCATGCATCACACAGTCCCAATCAATGCAATGACGCAGACCGTAGTTATACCACAGCTCGTGAAGAACTTCTTTAATCGTCCGTTCTAATAATAGATTCTCGTTTGATATGCCGGAACAAAATTCTTCTCTCAACGTTAGCAGGATCAGCATGACAGATGAACAATATTTCAGATATTTCTAAAAAATTTCAGTGCTGTAAACTTGGAATCATTTTCTTGTCTAAAAATAATAGTTATAAACTCATTGTGCTCGAATCTCCCCGGCTTTGCGATTAGCTTTGTGAGTAATCGTAATGCAAACTCAAGTAGAACGTATCAATAAATAGTTACTTTGGTTTTAATTTTTGTTTTTCTTCCAACATCATCCATACATGTAATGTTCAAAATACCTTTCTCAGGCTGGAAGAAAATTCTATCGCCAGGCTTGCAAGCTTTATAAAATTGATCGTTGATATACCAATACTGTGTTTTAACTGAAGCATCCGAAGCAGCTTGCAAAAGTATTTGTTGTTTAGAATTTTCTTCGAGGAAGTATTCATAATCCGCAGAGGGTGAAAGAATTAACGGACCATCGCCAGACCGTTTCGCTTGACACAACGGATTGTGTGGAGGTGGACGTTTGAAGACAATTTTATTTTTCAAATACCATAAAGTTAGTTCAGCACTATGAATCGGGTAATTCACTTTTTTATAACCTTCGTTCGGTAAACATTCCGGGCAATATTGAATTGTTTCTTTTTCATCTACATAAAATTTTTTGTAGAGATTACACTTAGTCTTAGGAGAAACACGTTTAATAGAATAGTCTTTTATATAGTGTTCACAATTTTCCATTAGAAGTAATCCGGTTTCGGAGCAAACGTCTCTCTCTAAAACATCCTTATGTTTGTCAAACCATTTTTTTCTTGGTTTATAATCTATCGCATTAAATATTTCGAAAAGAAGAGGCACTGCCATTTCGGCGCCGGATAACTCGGGTGCGCCGGTTCCGTCAAAGTTACCCATCCAAACGCCTACTGTATAATCTGGATTATAGCCAACAGCCCAGGCATCGCGTTTACCATATGAAGTTCCGGTTTTCCATGCGATCTTGGGAAGATTTGTTGTGTAAAGAAATTCGGCTGGAAAATCCGGGCGCTCATTTGAACTAAGAATTTGACTTGTTATGTAGGAAGCAGAAGGAGAGAACAGTTTGATACCATTGCTCTCATCATTTGTATTTTCTGCAAGATAATTAAGCGATTGTAGTTTCCCGTTATTTGCTAAGGCAACAAATAATTTTGCGAGTTGTTCTAATCTGATTCCGCAACCGCCAAGAATTACCGAAAGTCCAAGTTCTCGTTTTTGTTTTTCAATATCTGAAAATCCGGACTTGGAGAGAAAAGAAATAAATTTTTCCAAACCAATATTTTGAAGCAGCCTAACAGCCGGAATGTTTAAAGAGTTTACTAAAGCATATTTGGCGCTTACCTCGCCATTAAATTTCTGATCATAATTTTCGGGTTCGTAGCCATTAATATCAGTTGGAGTATCAAGTAATCTCATCTCAGGCGTTAGTATTCCGTTATCGAAAGCCAAAGTATAAAGTGCAGGTTTGAGAGTTGAACCGGGAGAGCGAAGAGCAAGCACACCATTAACTTGTCCGGAGGAAGCCACATCATTAAAATCGGCAGAACCGCAATAGCCAACCACAGAATTAGTTTTGTTATCTATTATAATCAGAGAGCCGTTAGAAACATTTTTGGATTTTACACGATTAACGTAGTTACTTAATAACCTTTCTGCCGTTTTCTGAATCTGAAAATCCAGAGAGGTTCTTATGTTATCTCCGCTGAAATGCTGCGCTATATAATTACTGAAGTGGGGCGCTTCATTTTTAACTTGATAACGGCTTACTGAAACCGGTTCGTTAATAGCGTCAATTAAATCACGCTTATTGAATGTATTGTTGGCGTCATATTTTTTAACCCAGAGGTTTCTCATCTTAACAGCTTTTGCCGCGTCTTTATCCAGTCTAAATGAATTAGGATCGTTTGGAATAACCGCGAGTAGAATTGATTGCGACAAACTGAGTTTATCGGGAGGTCGGTTGAAATAAACGTATGATGCGGATTTTACTCCTTCAATATTTCCTCCGTAAGGAAGTAAGGATAAATACATTTCCAATATTTCTTGCTTGCTGTAATGCAACTCAAGTTGGAACGCACGAAGCATCTCTAAGAATTTCTTTCCATAAGTTCGGGAAGATGGCTCCAGCATTCTTGCAAGCTGCATCGTTATTGTTGATGCGCCCGAAACGCGTCTTCCGCTGCTAAAGTTTTGGAAGAAAGCTCTTGTAACGGCAATTGGATTTATTCCAAAGTGCCAGTAAAACCATTTGTCTTCCTTTTCAATTATTGCTGTGAGTAAATCCGGCGTTACTTCATCAAGGCTGGTTTTCATCCGCCATTTGGAATCTCTTGTCAAATATGCCGATAGCAGCGAGCCGTTTTTTGCATAGATAACTTTCGAAAATTCTTTTGGTTCCGGCAGCGGAAAAAACAAGTCAAGAGCAAGCAGCAGAATTAAAGATGCATAAAGCAAAGAGCCTGCTCTTGATTCAATAATCCAAACAATATTTTTGAAATTATATTTCTTTGTAAACATCAAATTCCTTGAGACGAATAAATACCAGAATGTATATTGAATCTGAATTAATTAAATAAGTTTAGTTAGTAAACTCTCACCGTTCCCCTTCCGTTTGTTGAATTAAACTCCGGATCATACATAGCTTCTGCGTTAATTACCGGCAAATTAAAACGCCCTTTGTTTACAACACGAAGCATATAATAGAACACCTGCGGTTTATTCCACGGTAAATTTGTGAATAAAATCAATCTGTCGTCTCGAATATCCATGTACTGTATGTTCATTGTGCTCTTATAACTTTGTAAATCAGCAGAAGTTGAAAGGCGCGGGTTCTCAATTTCAAATCCCGATGGAATTAAATCTGTAATTGCAACATTGTATGCAGAATTATCTTTTCCGGAGAGGGTAATCTCACAGACAATTAGCTGCCCTTGCGAGAACTTTCCATTTGTTATTTGGTTGCCGGTTCTGAAATCAATATACTTTCTTCTAACAGACATTCTTGAATCAGATTCTTTTAGATTTCCGGTACTAACACCTTCTATATTTAGGAAATAGAAAATCTCCCCATGTCCTTGAGATTTCAAGACAAGAGATTTATAACTGTTATCTATTTTCAGAGTGATGTCTTTGCCGTCGGTTGTCCCAATTATTTTTCCATCAGCTACTACATCAATCTTTAACTCAGACATAGCCGCAATTCTAGCTGCTTTGCCTAATCCAACAAAAGTAAAAGCCCTTTCTTGCGTTGTGTAAATCTGGTTCATCATTTGTGACAAGTGTTTTATTATATAAGGGATTTGTTTGTTATTCGGCTCCACTTCCAGCAGCACGTTTAACATTAGTGCGTTTGCACGTGCTTCGGAATCAAACGAACCACCGGATGATCTTCCGTTTTTCTCTGCTTTATAATTTGAAGGCAGCGTTTCATAATATGAATCCCACTTACCCATTAATGCATATGAACCGGCCAGCAAATATTTGCAGTCATTCGAAAGAAGTTCCGGTCTGGTTTTGTAATAATTCATTGTTGAAATATCACCTTTACCGGCAAGAGCCAAAATATAAAGTGAATAAGGAATTTCTTTGTATGAGACTTTAGTAACGCTGCGCGAATTGTTGTAATAAGTATAATAATCAAACGTTCCTTTCTCTCGGGCTTTCTTCGAAATATAATTGAGAAGCTTACTTAACATACTTTCCGATACATTGAAACCGGCTTTCTTAGCTTCAACTAAAAAGTGAGCCGCATAAACACTGCCCCACCAATTACTTTCATCGGAACCGGACCAATAAGAAAGTGAACCATCATAGAGCTGCATAGATTCAAGTTTTTTAATTCCTTCCTTAACGAAATAAACCGGATTGTTTGTTTTGAAATATTGCGGCGCAACAAGCTTGGCTAAGTCTTCAAAATATAACTGTGGAAATAATTTGGAAACCGTTTGTTCAACACATCCGTGCGGATAACCCACAAGGTATTTAAGATGTTTAGCAAATTGAATTGCCGGGAATTTGCTGATAATTAACTGCGTTGATTTTGTTCCGCTTACAAAATTATTTGGAATATCAACTTTTATTTCCTGCCCGCCTTTAATTGAGCCGGCGTTAGATTCAGTGGCAAAAGGAGAGACCGGTCGTACAGCAATATTAAACGCATCCTTAATTTTTGCAAAGCCGGAAGTCTCTAGAAGTATTTTTCCTACTCCTAGTTCATTCCATGTTGATAGCGCAAAATTTACTACAAAAGTTGAATTCGCCGGTATAGTTGCGCTCTGACTTTTTGAAGAGACTACTTTAATCGGACCCTCAACATTTACGCTTACATTAACTGTTCCGGCTTTGTTAGTTGTATTGATAAGTGTAACCGGCATAACCAGTGAGTCATTCGGTGCAAGAAAGCGGGGTATCTGCGGTTCGGCAATTAAATCATCGGCTACTTTCATTTTAGATTCGGCTGATCCAAAACGGTTTTGGCTATACGCTATTGCCATCAATCTTACTTCGCCATTAAACTGCGGAATATTTAACGGGATTTTTACACGACCGCTGGCATCAGTCCTTCTTATTCCACTCCAAATTGAAATCAAATTATATCGTTTAGTTGTAATCGGGTTGCCTCTTTTCTGAAGTTGTGCAGCAAGCTGATCGCCGCCGGGAGATGATTTTATTGCCATAATTTCCGGCAACAGAAGTTTATACAAATCGTAGCTTGTAACTCCCAACGCACGTTTGGCGTACATAAATCCATAAGGATCCGGCGTTAGATAATTTTTAATTTGTAGAATTCCTTCATCAACTGCCGCAAGTGTTACATAGATATCACTTTCGGCGCCAGCCGTTACAGTTACTTCCGTCTTTGTGTTTGGTTTAATTTTTTGAGGCGCTTCAATTGTGATCGGAAGCCTCAGATTTTTCTTTTCGACCTTCAGTGAAGCATACCCGTGTCCCACAAAAAATGGAGTAGAAGTTTGTACAGTATGTTTTTTGAAAAGAGTAGCAGTAACATACACGTTGGGGATAAATTTTTCCTTTATTGGAATTACAAGTTCAGTTGATCTTTCCTTTACTTCAACATATTTGTATTCATAAACACCATTTCTTTCAAATGTAATTAGCATTCTTCCGGCAAACGGAGCTGTGAAAAGTATTTTTGCGCTTTCGCCCGGTTCATACGACTGCTTATCAAGAACAATTTCTACTCTTCCTTCTTTGTTTACTTCAAACGAAGATGCGGTAGAAGAGCCCCATCCGTAAGCATAAAATTCTTTTCTTTGATAACTGGTTTCTCCTTTTCTATAAACTCTTAGTTCATATTCTCCGCTTTGCGTTAAAAGCACCGGAATGTTTTTTTCTCCGCCGGAAAGATCAACATCTTTTTCCCAAGCATTTACTTCCTTTTTCTCGGAAGCATAGTAGAATCTGTTCGAGTTATCTTTCTTCAGAACAGTTTGCCAATCAAGCCGTACAAGTTTTACTATTGCATTAAACCCGGTAGCTGTATTTTCATTTTTGTCTAGCGCGATCAGCTTAAAATTAATATTGTCATTTGTGGAGAAATAGTAACCAGGAGATTTTATACCGATGTAATACTTTTGCGGAAAGACATCGAAAGTCGTCATTCGGTTTACAGTTCTTCCGGAAAGATCGAAGACACTTACAAAGGCATAGACTGCAACTTTTCCGCTGGAAACCAAAGTGCTTGGAACAGTGTAACTGATTTCAGCTTTTCCCTTATCATCAAGTTTACCATCAACAAAAGTTGCTTGAAGGTTACTGTTTTGCATATTGGAGTTGGCAAAATCGAATGAGGGATATTTTGAGCTCACAAATGATCTATGCTTAAGCTGAATGCTAACTTCATATCTTAATCCGGAAGCTTTTGCGCCAAATAAATATTCGGCATCCACGCCAATCTTAACAGTTTCACCAATGGAAGCAATCTTCTTTTCGTTTTCCAGCTTAACACGAATTTTATCCGGGACAAAATCTTCAACGCTAAAACTGTATGTGCCGATTAATGAGCCGGAACCGGTATAAACCTCAGCGCGGTATTCACCGGTTATAGCGTAACCCGGAATTGAAAAATTAATTTCGAAGGAACCTTCTTTATTTAAATTCTTTTTATACTCATCAAAGATTTTTCCGGTAGGGGAAATGATTTTAATAATTACCGGGACTTCCTTAACCGGCTTAGTATCGTCATCGCGTACAATTCCAGTTATATTGATAAGCTCTCCGGGACGGTAAAGATTTCTATCGCCATATAAAAATGTTTTTAAGCCGGATGAAAAAGTTGTTTGTCCTCCCACATCAAAACGCGATGTTTCAATCATCGTTTCGTGCAGATCGATGTAATTGAAGTCATCTCCTTTCTCTGCGGTAATAACTCGCGGTGTAAAGTCCTTCAAATTATCTTCAATCGCTTGAAATTTTATAACACCATCGGAGTTTGTCTTTCCGCTAAGCAGAGTTTGATTGTTTGAGGATATTAAACTGATTTCAACTCCTTCTACCGGAGTTGCCGAAGCGATTGAGTTTACAAAAACCAATAATTCACTTTCCGATCTCTTCGCAATGATTCCAAGATCGGTTAGCGCTACAAGTTTAGACCCATAAACCCACCTTTCTTCTGTTGATCTTACTTGGGCAACGAATACACCTTTCAGCTTTCTGGTGTAAATTTGATCAAGGTTTACTGTGAACTTCTCAAGCCAGTTTGTCTTGTTACTGATGTTTATCGATTGCCTTAAAATACTTCTACCATACTTTTCCATTTGTTGATCATCATAGTAAGAATCGTAATAAT
>CAZEDR010000047.1:0-16073 GCA_964510975.1 uncultured Melioribacter sp.
ACCCGCGACCCCTTGAACCCCATTCAAGTGCGCTACCGGACTGCGCTACGTTCCGTAAAAATTAAAGGGATGAGTGAATAAATAACAACAAATTTTTTACATCTTCTAAATCCTTTTTATAGGACTTTTGAGGCAAGATTTTCTTCTTTTCGATTTCTTGCTGATCTTCGGAGGCTGCCACAATATGTTCGAAATTTAACTCTTCTAAAATTTTTTTCGCCCCTTCTATTGTGTACTTTTCTTCTCTTAGTAACTGCTTAATTTGAAGTATTAGTTTTATATCTTTATTTGTATAAATTCTATTACCAGCTCTGTTCTTACCAGGCTTTAATTGTTCGAATTCAGTCTCCCAATACCTTAAAATGTATTGCTCCAGTGATGTTAGCCTGCTTACCTCACTAATGGAATAATACAATTTTTTTAAGCCGAAGTCTTTCATTATACTTCCTTTTTAGAATCAGAGTCGATCATTTTGGTTAACAGATAAACACTCGCAAGATAACTATTTTCCTTGAATCCCGATATATAACCTATCACTTTTGAAGTAGTTATTTGTCTTTTCCTAAAATCTTCTCTTGAAGAAATATTTGATAAATGTACTTCAACAATTGGAATATTAATTGATTCAATAGCATCCCTAATTGCTACTGAATAATGAGTAAATGCGCCCGGATTTAATACAACACCGTCAAATTCTGCATACTTCTGCAAAGATGATGTAATTTCAGCTTCAGAATTGGATTGAAAAAATGTAAATGAAATACTAGGAAACTCATTTACAAGTAAACTTTCAATAGAACTAAGTGTAGTGCTACCATATTGAGTTTTATCTCGAATTCCTAACAAATTTAAATTCGGTCCGTTTACTACCAAAATTTTCATGAAGTTTCACTAATTTCTTCAATTACCTCTCTTAACTTAGGCGGGAGATATATCTCATTAATTCCTAACTCTTTAAGAGCACTAGTTAATATTATTATTTTTTTCTGAAGAGATGATAACTTATTAATTACAATTGTTTTATCTGTCTTGACTATACAATATCCACCTTGAAAATCGCCCCTTTCAAAACGAACTTTTGCACCTAGCTCCGCGGCGAGTTGTTTAAGTTCTACTAAAATAGTCTCAAGTTCCTTCTCTTTTAATTTCATCTGTCTTGGAAAGTGGTTTTAGAATCGTTAAAAATACGATTGCAAGATATGAGAAAATCTCGATAAGTGAAAAACTACTTAGAATGTTAATTCTTTCTCTTATTAGATTAAGTACCATTTCCGAATCTATTACATTGGAATAGATTAGAGAAATGATTTTATAATCCTTTAAAAGCAGAAAAAGCTCGAACGGAGCAGTTATTATAATAACTATCGTAGAAATAAATAACCAACCTTCCTTTTTAAGATTGATCTTTGAGAAGAATATATAACTTAGATAAAATAAAATGAATAGTGGAAAAGAAACTAAATTTAAAACAAGTAAAGGCGAAATGGTATTCCAGACAATGTTTAAATTCTCTAAGTTATAATGTGCCCGAAGTACTAATCCTTCTGGCTCAAATAGTTGATATATAACTAAATGCCGACTGATATAGCCGCCCAACCAGACGATTAATGAGGCGATTAGTAAAAACTGAACGACTTTGAGGAAAATGGTATTATTTTTCATGGTCAATTTTTTTTAAACAAAATTAAAAAAAAGATATGATTCTTGCTTCAATTGATTTAGGCTCAAATTCAGTTATTCTAGTTTTAATGGAATTCTACCAAATTGGGGGAACTTTCAAAATACTAAAAGAAGTATTCACAACACCCAGAATAAGTGAAAAAATTACAACAACAAAAATGATTTCCTCTTCTGCGATTTTACGTTTGGAGAAAATATTAGATGAATTTGGTGAATATATTTCCGCATCAAAAAGCGATCATGTACTAGTAAGCGCCACAAATGCCTTTCGTGTTGCAAGTAATGGTGAACAACTTAAGAATATGATAGCAAAAAAGTATGGCTGGAATGTATCGATTTTAAGCGGCACTGAAGAAGCAAAATTAACATTCTTAGGTACATTACTTCCCTCTTTTACCAAAGCTAATTCTATTCTAATTGATATTGGCGGAGGAAGTACTGAAGTTATATATGGCAATATTAATCACATTATGCTTTCACAAAGTCTTCAACTAGGTGTAGTTTCACTTAAGGAATTATACCTAAACTGTACTAATATTCCGCCCAATAGAATTTCTGAAATTCAGTCACATGTCTATAGTAAATTCAAAAAAATTGAAGTCGATATTCCGTTCGATACTAACGCTTTAGCAGTTGCCGGTACACCAACCACAATTTCTGCAATAGTTCAAAATCTGCAATCGTACTCAGTTGAACTAATCGATGGGTCGGAATTACAACTCGATCAAATTATTAATGTTAGATCTCGAATTCAGAAATTGAATTCATTAGAAATCAGACAAATGCTTGGTTCTGTTGTATACGGCCGTGAAGATCTTTTGTTGAGTGGGTGTTTAATATTGGAAGGGTTTATGAATTACTTTGAGATCGAAAAAATAACAGTAAGTACAAAGGGCCTTCGTTATGGAGCTATTTATAACTATTTGATTAATAGTGGCTTCTATAGAATCAAAAATTGATATCCGAATAGAGTTAGAAATAATAGCAACCCAACTACAACTGATAAGGCTTTCCTATTGGTCTGAGCAAAGTTTGAAGCGATAAATAAAATCAATACCCACAGATAGAATATTCCTTCAATTCCATAAAGTACAAAGGTTACAAGAGGTTTTATAATTAGAGGAGAAGGATTAACCGTGTACCAGTAGAATCCATACAAAGCAAAATGAAATGGCGTAAGAAAAACAAATAGCATAAGAATAGGCGCAAGTGAAAAAGTTATTATTGAAAGCACGTCATTGAATCTATTTGGGATTTTAAGCTTCGAGAATAATGAGCTAATTGCAAAAGTAAGTAGTAGTAACAAAACGACTGAAAGTAAACCTCCGTTAATCAATGATTCACCAAGTGAAGTAACGCCACTCGAATGATAATTACTAATTATGTAATAATTAATTGAAGACTTTATAAACCAGAGAGATAAAAGAAACACTAAAAAATTTTTCTTTTCTGCTTGAATAATTTTTACTGCTGAATCAATTGGAGAGATAAAAAGACTCCAAATTGTATCCCAAAGGTCAATGTTCGGAACTCTTGCCCTTAAAAAAGAATTACATTTATTACAGCTCAAAGCGTAAACAGGGTTCTGCTCTTTGCAGTTATTACAAATCAATTCGTTTTTCATTTAATCACAACTTTAGTTTTAGTGAAATTTGATAATTACTTTTTGCAACATCAGCTTCAACATCGAAATCGAATAAATGTGCGTCAACATAGGCGTCCACAAGGTTTAGGAAATAACTTAATCCAATAAAAACAGCGAACATATCTCGCTGATCTCGATAGAATTCCCGTTTATCATAATAGTTTTTATCGCCATTTGTTGTTGGAGTTATGCTTGCACTGTACAAATCACTGTATTGCTTGTAAGTATTATTGTTCGAATTCCATTGGTAACCTAAGTAACCTAGTACGCCCCATATAAGAGGAACCTTCCAATATGATTCATTATTAAACTGGCCGAATCCAGGTAGAACAGCGCTTCTTAAAACAGAACCCCATGCAGATTTTTTCATTACAAACTTAGTAGTATCTCCAAGTGAAGATTTAATAACAGTTGAAGAATCAATCTTTATTTCTGATTGAGTAGCAGTTTTTTCTTGTGCTTCAATTGAAACAAAACACAACATCAAAACGAATATGAATGCGGCTTTAATTATATCCTCTGCCTATTAATTCGAATAACTCATATAATCGTTCTAGTTCTGCAGTCGAATAAAACTCTATAATAATCTCACCGGCGCCGGACTTGTCTTGCTTAAAAGAAACTTTTGTTCCAAGAATTCTCTGCATTTTTTCTTCCAAATCTTTTTTTGAAGCATCGCTCACTTTTTCGCCAGCGGTGGTAATCGCTGTTTTAGTTTTCTTTTTGGGAGAAGTAAGCTTACGGACTTCTTCTTCTACTTTTCTAACAGAATAACCATGCTTTAAAATTTTACCTAGTAATTCAATTTGAAGTACTTCGCTGGGAATATTGATTATAGCACGGGCATGACCGGTTGTAATTTCATCCTTAGCTAAACTAGTTTGAATTGCTTGAGGTAGTTTTAATAACCGGATGAAATTAGTTATTGTAGTTCTATCTTTGCCAACTTTTTCGGCTACTTCTTCTTGTGTTAGATTACATTCTTCAATTAGCTTCTTATAAGCGTTTGCAATTTCTATAGGATTAAGCTTCTCTCTTTGAATATTTTCAATAAGAGCCAGCGCAAGCATTGCTTCTTTTGTTTCTACTTTGATTATGTACGCCGGAATTTCCCGAATGCCGATTTCTTTGCAAGAACGTAACCGTCTTTCGCCGGAAATCAATTCATACTGATTGTTTTGTCCCCTTCTTACAGTGATTGGTTGGATAAGACCATTTTCAAGAATAGATTTTTTTAGTTCTTCAAGAGCATTGGGTTCAAATTCTGTTCTGGGTTGATAAGGATTTGGCAGTATTCGATCAACCGGGATTTTTGCTAGTATATCATTCGTAGCGCCATCATCTTTTTGAATTTCGCTAGCGGGGATTGCTATCGGCGCATCAGATTTATCTTTAAGTTTTGGGTTAATGAGTGCATCCAGCCCTCTTCCCAATCCGGGTTTAATCAGACTCACTTACTGGCTCCCTTTTCTCTGAAGATTATTTCTCTGAATTAATTCTGAAGCTAATGAAATATAATTTTGTGCACCGATTGAACTAGCATCATAAAGTATTACCGGTTTCGAGTGGCTCGGAGCCTCCGATAATCTTACATTTCTATGAATAATGGTATCGTAAACTTTGCTGCCAAAATATTTTTTTACTTCCTCTACAACCTGATGAGATAATCTAAGTCTAGTATCATACATTGTTAAAACAACGCCTTCTACAGAAAGCTCTTCATTTAGGTTTTTCTTTACAATGTTAATTGTGTTTAGAAGCTGCCCAAGACCTTCAAGAGCAAAATACTCGCATTGTACCGGGATTAACACGGAATTAGCTGCATTAAGAGCGTTAAGCGTTAATAAGCCTAATGAAGGAGGACAATCGATAAAAATAAAGTCGTAATTGCTGTTGATTGACTTCAAAGCATTCTTAAGAAGATATTCACGAGCATCCATCGATACCATTTCTACTTCCGCGCCAACCAAATTAATATTGGATGGCAGAATATCAAGAAACGGCATATATGTATTTTGAATGCATGCCTCTACTTTTTCTTGCCCAATTAAAACCGGATAAACAGAGAGATCATTATCCTCAATACCAATTCCGGAAGTTGAATTTGCTTGCGGATCAATATCGATTAATAGTGTTCTGAACTCAGCAGCAGCGATGGATGCGGATAAATTAATTGCAGTAGTTGTTTTACCAACACCACCTTTTTGATTTGCTATTACAATTGTTTTTGCCATTAGTTGTTCTATATGAGATTATAATTCTATTTCTTCACCAAATTGCATCACTATGCATTGTTTACCAATAGCTTCAACTCCACGCTTAAACTCATAAGGATCAACAGCAATAACCGGGAATGTGTTGTAGTGCATCGGTATAGCGGTTGTTGGATTTGCTAATTCCACTGCTTTCACAGCATCCGTAATTCCCATTGTAAAATTATCGCCAATCGGCAGAAGCATGTAATCCAGTTTTGTCATTTCACCAATCAATTTCATATCTAAGAAAAGCCCGGTATCGCCAGTATGATAAATGCTTTTACCGCTAATTGTAAGAATAACACCCGATGGTTCGCCCGCATAATATTTATCCGGAGTCATTGAACCGTGATGAGCAATAGTAAGTTTCACTCTACCGAACTCAAAAAAGTGACTTCCACCAATATGCATGTTATGAGCTTGAAAACCTTTATCTGCAACATAATTTCCAAGTTCGTTCAAACAAATAAAGAGCGAGTTACAACGCTTAGCTATTTTAAATGCGTCTCCAAGATGATCACCGTGTCCGTGTGTAAGTATAATATAGTCTGCATTTACCTCGTCAGATTTAACCGGAGAAGTAGGATTTCCATCCAAAAAAGGATCAATAAGAATAATTTTACCAGCATCGGTTGTAATTTGAAACGCCGAATGTGAAAAATATCTTAGTTTCATCACATGCCTCTTCTTTTCTTTATTGAAATTTATTGGCTCGCAAAGTTAATGAATTATTGATCGAATTAAAGTTGCAAAAAAGGTTAAGCCCAAATTTTCCATTAGGAAAATTTGCCCTCCGGGTCGACAAGCATAAATTATTTATTCTAAACAAGTTGTATAATAAACGTGTATCGTATAGTAAGTAAGAAAATCTTACTAAGCTTGTCGGGGTTAACCCCGCAGTAAAACGTATTATTTAGTACGTTTTACATGCGGCCTTCGGCAAAAAAATAATTTATAATGAATTTTTTGGGTTAAATACTTTTGGTCCCTTGAAAAATTCCACGAATATTTTTATCGGAAGCTTTTTTTAAGGATTCGTTTAACAAACGTTTTAATGTTTCTCTAGAGAGTCCGGTTTTTAGATTACCATCTTCAGCAATAGAAATGCTTCCGGTTTCCTCTGAAACTATCACGCAAACTACATCAGCAATTTCGGAAATGCCTAGCCCGGCTCTGTGTCGCATTCCTAATGTTCTTCCATCTTTTTTTGTTTCCGAAGAAAGAGGAAGTGTACATCTAGCAGCTTCAATTACTTCATTATTTATTACTAGAGCTCCGTCATGCAACGGCGAACGGGGAAAAAATATCGACTTAATTAAATTCTTTGTCACTTTGGATTCGATTGGTTCACCGGTTTCGGCAACGCCACGGATTCCGCCGGTTTTTACAATTACAATTAGAGCACCATGTTGGCTCTGTGCTAATTCAAATGCGGCTTCGGTAATCACATCGGTAACAGTTGTATGATCGCTCTTAATAAAAAAACTAATAAATTGGCTTCGCCCGATAAGTACAAGAATTCTTCTTATTTCCGGTTGGAACAAAATTATAAACGCAATTACCCAAATATCTGAAAGCAATTTTAGCAGCCACCCAAGCGCTTTAAAGTTTGCAGCTTGAACAAGAAATGAAAGAAATAGGACTAGAATCAATCCGAAGAATATTTGGGCTGCTATCGTCCCACGAATAATCGTAAATATCTTATAGAATATAGCCGTAACTAAAACGATATCAATAATATCGAGAAGAGTTACTGAAAGAAATCCTATTCTAAATAGTTCAAACATTGCTTAGCAATTCCGGGTTATCGAAGTATTTGTTCAATTCAATTGCGTATTTCGCTTTCTTCACATTGTGTGTACGTATAAACCGTGCACCATTCTTAAGCGCAATTGTTTCAGCAACTAAAGTTGGGTCTTCCCTCTCTTCAACAGAAACATTAAGTGCTTTTCCTAAAAATGATTTCTTCGAAAGTCCTATCATAATTGGATGACCAATTCCTTTGAACTCATTCAATCGTTTAATAATTTCATAATTGTCGGAAGTCTTTTTCCCAAAACCAATTCCCGGGTCAATAATAATATTTTTAATTCCAATCTTTTTTGCCAATTCAACTTTGTTGAGAAGAAAATCGTATATATCAGAAACAACTTCATAGTAAATTGGATTGTTCTGCATAGTTCTAGGCTCGCCTTGCATATGCATTAACACGTAAGATGCGTTATACTGCTTAATAACATTTAGTATATTTTGATCAAAGTTGGAACCGCTTATATCGTTAATTGTTACAGCGCCGAATTTTAAAACTGATTCCGCAACTGCTGATTTTGTTGTGTCAACAGAAATTAGTGCATCCGGTTTTTGCTTTATAATTCCTTGTATTACCGGCAATACTCTATTGATTTCCTCTTCGACACTAACCGGTTCAGCTCCTGGACGAGTGGATTCTCCACCTATATCTAATACATCAGCACCATCATGTAGAAGTTCAAGTCCTTTTGTAATCGCTTGATCAGACGAAAAATATTTCCCTCCATCGGAAAATGAATCCGGAGTTACATTTAATATTCCAAACAAGTAAGAATTATTTAAGGAGAATGATTTTCCACCAAGTGAAATTTCAAGATCGGAATAACCAACAGAATTATTTATTGTTCTGGTAATTTTCTGTCCAAGATCTTCATTTCCAATTGCAATAATCTCTTTAGCCAGATCCTTAAAAACTGAATAGGACCCAAGAACCATTAATTCGCAGTTGTCATCATTATCAATTGGAGTTGTGTAGCATATCTCTTTCTTAGTTAAGATTATTTTTTTTATGGCTCTTGAAAAGCGATTATTGATTCCACGTATCTCTAAACCAAGTAAATCTTTTTCATAAAGGTCTCTAAAGATATTATACTTGGTAGAATATCTTTTAAAAACGTCTGTAAAAAAGAGCTCGATTAGGTGAATGGTCAAATCGTCCTCAAATTGAGTGTTGTTTACTTTATAATTAAAATTAAGAAAAATTCTGGCTAGTAAGCACTTCCGGTAACAAATATTCTACGAAAGAATATTCTTAAACTCCACAGTTGCAGCAGTAATGTTATCATTCTTGAAAATAGAATTGCCGATAACAAACGAGTTGCATCCGGCATCAGAAACTGCTTGTATACTATCTAGTCCAATCCCACCGTCAACTTGAATCAAGTAATTATACTTATTCTCCGATCTTAGTCGATCTAATTCTTTAATTTTTCTAACTGATGATTCGATAAATTTTTGGCCGCCGAAACCGGGATTTACCGACATGACTAAAATCATGTCAACAATGCTAAGTACTTCTACCAGCGATGATATAGGAGTTGCTGGGTTTATAGCAACACCGGCCTTCGCTCCAAGATCCCGAATTCTAGTAAGCGTTCTATGTAAGTGCACAACTTCTTCTTGGTGAACTGTAATATAATCAGCACCGGCTTTGATGAAATCCTCAAGTAAATTGTCCGGAGTTTTTATCATTAGATGAGCATCGATAGGCAATTTTGTTGATTTGCGAATTGCTTGCAGCACTATTGGACCAAAAGTCATGTTGGGAACGAACTGGCCATCCATAATATCGCAATGAATCCAGTCGGCTCCGCCAAGTTCAACTGCTCTTATTTGCTGTGAAAGATTAGAGAAATCTGCTGTTAAAATTGACGGAGCCAAGATTTTAGTTTTCATCGTACACTTACTTTGCTGCTGGTTAATACAACATTTACACTATCACCTATTTTTACAAGCGAGCCTTCAGATGGTTCATGATCAATAACTGTATTTGGCAAATAACTAGTTGATCGAACATATGTTTTATTACCAATCCTTATAGATAACGATTTCAAAGTATTTTCAACTTCCGTGAATGATCTGCCGATTAAATTCGGTACTCTAATCATTCCAAGTTGTGGCCCAATACTAATTTTAATACCAACTTTAGAGCCCTTAGCAATTTCTCTACCTTGATAATATTGCTGCTCTACAATTGTGTTAATGTCCATTTCGGATTCGACTGAATCAATCTCCCCTAGTACCAAACCGGCTCTTTCAAGAGTAACTTGAGCGTCCCTTACAGTCTTATTAACTAGGAATGGAACTCGAACCAACGGATCTCCTCCGCTTATGGTTAAATAGACACGCCTAAGATTCTTTACAACTTTACTAGCCTCCGGCTTTTGATACACAACTCTATCTTTACCATATTTTTCATCATAACGTGTGGTTTGTAAAACTGGACTTAACTCAGCATCCTCAAGGACTCTTAATGCTTCGTCTTTATTCATACCTACAACATTTGGTATCTTTGTTTCGCTACCACGTACGTAAAACGGCATAACTACTAAATCAATTATTAACAGAACACCCAAAATGAGGATGATGACTGATAAAATTGGTTTCCAAATATTCTTTGATGGCTTTTTCATAGGCCAAATATATTAAACATGCAACATCTTCCAAAATTGTAACTAAAGGCTATTTAAGATTTTATTACCAGCAAGCAATTCTTTATTTTTCTGCCACACAATCAGAATATCAGTATGAAAAAAAATATTTGTGTTTACGAAGATCAAAAGTATGAGGCGCTTTTACCATTAGTGTACCTTCGGCCGGTTTACGATCTCCGCTGCGGAATTCTCACATTACGCGAGAAAATTAAGCAGCAGTTTTCAACTTCAACTTTAATCTTGCATACGAGAAAGTCATTACACAATTCGGTTCAAGAAAAGAATCCAAAGTTGAATGTGAATTATTTTGGGGATCAAGATACACTTTTTATAAATGGCCGGTTACTGATTGATAAAACCATTGCAAAAGAAATTAAGAAGATAGAATTAAATTCTGTGCTTATATCTCAAGGTGAAGTTATTGCGGCTTACATTAATGCAAATCAACTAAAGGATGTAATAGATATTAACCGTGAATTTCCTTCTTTTGAAAACATTGCATTAACTGTTAAGGAAACAAAAGCCAAACTCTTTTCCTATACTTGGGAGTTGGTCAATGAGAATGGGAATCAAATTCGTACAGATTATTCTGCAATTGTAAAAGAAGCTGGTTTAATAAAAAAGTTTTCTTCAGTTGAATACACAAACAAAAAAGACATTTTTATTGCAAAAGATGCTAAGATTGATCCGTTCGTTCATTTAGATGCTGCTAACGGACCAATATACATTGGCAAAAATGTTCATGTTAATTCGCATACACTTATTCAAGGGCCGGTATTTATTGGTGAAGGTACAGCAGTAAAAGCACATGCGGCAATTTATCATGATACTAGCATTGGCGAGTATTGTAAAGTAGGCGGCGAAGTTGAGGCTTCTATCATTCATTCGTTTTCGAACAAGCAGCATGAAGGTTTTCTTGGGCATTCCTATTTAGGAAGCTGGGTAAATTTAGGCGCAAGTACCAACAACAGCGATTTGAAGAATAATTATGGAAATATTTCCATGCTAGTGAAAGACAAGAATGTAGATACCAAATGTCAGTTTGTTGGATTATTTATGGGCGATCATTCAAAAACAGCTATTAACACAATGTTTAATACTGGAACAATCGTGGGAGTTGCATGTAATGTTTTTGGTGCCGGTTTTCCCCCTCGCTACATCCCATCTTTTTCTTGGGGCGGCTCAGATTTTTTGCGCAATTACGATATTGAAAAATGTATTGAAGTAGCAAAAAAAGTTCTACCGAGAAGAAAACAGCAATTAACTAATGCAGATGAAGAACTTTTACGCGCTGTTTTTGAAACTACAAAAGATGAAAGAGTTTAACGAGCCAATTGATGTTTAAAAACTATTTTTATTTACTAAGAGCTTCTCAAGAATTAAATAGATTACTCAAGGGGAAAAAGCTGCTTGAATGTTATACCCAAGAACGAGATAAACTATTCTTGCACATTCCCACTGAAAAGTATTCATTTCTACATTTAGTAATATCAACTAACCCGCAAGAATTTCATTTTTATATTAAAGAAGAACAAAGGAAAGCTAAAAAAAATACTGCCGAATTTTTCGGTAAATTCTTGCCTCAACGAATATTGGAAGTAAAGATTGCGTTTGGCGAAAGAGTTTTAGCAATAGAATTAGAACAAGGAACATTTTATATCCTATTCAGAGGAAATAAATCCAATTGCTTTCTGCTAGACTCTGAAAATGTACTACATCCTTTCAAGAAGATTGCTGACGAACAACTTGCAAAAATATCGCTTGAGTTCTCTCAATTATCTTTTATTAATTCTCATTCTTTGATTCTTGAGAATCTAAAGAAATTGAATTCTTTACTAGATTTGAAAACACTTCCCTATCTGTCCAAAGATTTAATTAGGAGAATTGAGAAAAATGAGGCTCCGGTTGATTCAATCAGTCAGATTGTTGAAGATATAGTAGTTGGAAAGATTGTAGTTGGAACAAACGAAAATACCGGAGAAGCAGTTTTTCAACCTCTTTCATTTTTAGTTACTTCAGAAAAGTGCGAGGTTGAACTATTCGATGATTATTTTGATGCAATCCACAAATACTTTTCGCTTAAGCATACCGTATCTAAAACACACGATAGCAAACACGAAATTGAAAAGTATTTGGAAAATGAAGTTGAAAAACTGACCAGTAAGCTGAATAATCTAAAAGGAAGAGTAGAAAATGGTTCTAAAGAAAGTGAATATCAGCGTAACGGTGAATTATTGCTCTCGGTAATCGGACAGATATCTAAAGGGGCTAAGGAAGTTGTAGTAGAAGATTGGCAGACTGAATCGGAAGTCAAAATTAAAATTGACCCGAAATTATCATCACAGCAAAATGTAAACTACTACTTTGATAAAGCACGCTCTGAAAAGATAGATTATGAGAAGTCCAGTCAATTATTCCGAATTGCAAAAGAAAGATTCGAAAGATTAAAATCATATCAAAGTGAGTTATTGAAAGATTTGTTACCAGAGCAATTGCAATCCATCAAAAAAGAATTAAAAATGAATACACAACTAAATTCAAGTGAAACTCAAAAGGATAAATTGCCATTCCGTCATTTTCTTATTGACAACAAGTTTCATTTCTATATAGGAAAAGACAGCAAAAACAATGATATGCTTACAACTAAGTTTGCTAAACAAAATGATTTTTGGTTTCATGCTCGATCTGTTTCCGGTTCACATGGAGTATTGCGAGTTGAAAATACTAAAGAAGCTATCCCAAAAAGAGTTTTAGAAAAGGCAGCTTCTATTACTGCTTTTTATAGTAAATCTAAAACGGCCAAAGTAGCACCCGTTACATACACTCTTAAAAAATATGTTACCAAAAACTCACGGCACGAGCCGGGACAAGTTTCAGTAATGAAAGAAAGCGTATTACTTGTTCGCCCGGAGATTCCAGCCGATTGTGAATATGTTGAAGATTAGTATTACTTACCTTCTCTACCTTTGAAGCCGTGCATACTTTGATGAACTCCCATTAACACAAGCATTTTTTGGAATAAGAAATCCGGTAGAATTCCGCGGAGAATAATCGAAAGTCTTAGCGTGCATGGCCTTCTAACGACATTTTTCCCTTTCTTCAAGGCATCATTCACAATTGCTTTCGCAATTACATCATGATTTTTTACAAGAGGGACAATTAAGTTACCTAGAAAATTTAGTTTAGCGCCTTCAAACATTCCACTTGCTAAATAACTGGGATGAATTGAAGTCCACTTTACACCATTTTTTCCTAGGCTATAAGATTCAAATCGTAGAGATTCGGTTAAACCCCAAACCGCCCATTTACTAGCCGCGTAAACTGAAATTCCACCTACTCCAATTATTCCGGCAGCTGAAGAAATATTTACTATATGACCAGAGTTTTTTTCGTGCATATGCGGAAGTACTTGATGAATTGTATAAAGCAACGAAGTAACATTTACATCGATGGTTTTTTCCCAAGCTTCAACCGGCTGATCCAAAAAATTTCCATTCTTTACATAACCCGCATTATTGATTAAGATGTCTACACAACTCATATCCTTTAATGCTTGTGCAACTAATTCTTTTACAAGTTCTTTTTTCGTTACATCGCAAACATAGGTAAATACTTTACCCCCAAGGTTTTCAAGCTCGGTTTTTGCCTTAGCCATTTCTGCTTCATTCAAATCCCATAGAGTTACAACGCATCCTTCTTTAACTAACCTTTTGCAAGTAGCTAAGCCAATACCCATAGCCCCGCCGGTTACAATCGCTGTTTTACCTTTCAAGTCCATAATAAACCTCAATTATTCTAATAGTAAGTTATTTTGTCTGGATAATTCATTCTTTGTAAATTGTATTTAAGATTCAAATGGAATCTATGTCATTCTCAGATTCAATTCAACAAACAACAGCGAGCAATTTTTGAAATTGAATACAATTCCGAAAGAAAATGTAAAAAGGATTCTAGTTATCAAACTGCGTGGAATTGGCGACGTAGTTTGCTCAACAATTGTTCTTGACAATTTGAGAGAGAACTTCCCTTCTGCTAAAATTGATTTCTTAACAGAAGAACCATCATCATTTGGGTTGATCGGGTTACCTCAATTAAACGAGGTTTTAATTTTTAATCGAAAAAGTTTATTCGAGCGGATCAAGCTTGCATGGCAAATACGTATGAAGAACTATGATCTTGTTTTTGATTTCTTCGGGAATCCGAGTTCTGCGCAGATTACCTTTTTTAGCGGTTCAAAATTAAGAGTTGGGTTTCCATTTCGTGGTCGAAAGTATGCATATAACTTCCTTGGTCCGGAGGAAAGAAGTACTTGGCATAATGCAATTCTTCATCTAAAAGTGTTAGAGAAGTTTGGACTTAGTAGCAAGCATAAAAAGCTTTTATATGCTCTAGATGAAAAGAGTAAATCGTTTGCTGATAAATATTTTAGTAACACTTTCGCAGAAAATGATTTTGTTGTAGGAATTTGTCCTACTGGAAGTTGGACTTCCAAAAAATGCGATGCAACTAAGTTTGCAGAAATTGCAGAACTTGTTATAAAAAAATACAATGCTAAGATTCTAATTCTTTGGGGAAAAGGTGATGAAGTAGATGGAGAAAAACTTTTTAGTTTGTTGGGAAATAAATCAATCTATGCTCCTTCAACAAGCATATTAGAGATGTCAGCATTAATCGCAAAATGTAAGTTTTTGATAGCAAACGATAGCGGTCCAATGCATATTTCCACAGCGTTAGGAACACCGGTTTTAAGTTTACACGGACCAACTGCCCCTCATTTACAAGGTCCTTTTGGAGAAAAACATGAGTGGATCAACTTGCCGGAACTTGACTGTATTATCTGTAATCTACTTGAGTGCCCGAAAAATCATGAGTGTTTTCTTAATCTTTCAAATGAAAGTATCATGAATAAGGTGGAGTCTTTAGTTAAAAAAAATCATCTGCTAACTGCTTAGATTAATTTATGTATTTTAAGTAAAGTACTTCATAGTAATGAAAAACAAGAATGTCCTCATTGATAAAAAAGCAGCTTTGGAAAGACCTTTGGTTCTAGATGGTGCTTTTGGTACACTACTTAAACAACGCGGGATTGAAGCTGATAACCATCTTTGGTATTCCGGATTAAATTTTACCAATCCGGAAATCGTTCTACAAATTCACCAAGAATATATATATGCTGGTGCCGATATAATAACCACGAATACTTTCCGTACAAATCCTATTGCCAAAAGAAAAAGTAATATTGGAATAACAAATGCTGCGTTGGTTAAAGCTAGTGTTGAACTCGCTGTCGGGGCTAGATTATTATCAAATTCAACCGTAATTGTTGCCGGGTCAAATGCTCCGGCAGAAGATTGCTATCAAAAAGAAAGAACAATTACGCAATTTGATTTAGAATATAATCACAAGAAACACATAGAGCTCCTATGGGAATCGGGCTGCGACATTATTTGGAACGAAACCCAATCACATCTGGACGAAATAGAAATCATTTGCAAGTTCTGTTATGAAAACTCTATTCCCTATTCGATGAATCTTTATTTCGAAGAAACGTTGAGACTTTTAAGTGGTGAAGAATTAATAGATGCTATTGAATTGATAGAGAGCTATTCTCCTCAAGCAATTGGTTTTAACTGCGTTAAGAGTACACTGCTCGAAAAATATTTGGGAAAATTTTCAACTCCTAACAATTTTGGATTTTATTTCAACTGTGGTTTAAGCGGTGTTTGCGATATGAGCATAGAAAATACTTTGTCATCGACTGAGTATTTAGAGCAAATAAAAAAATATTTAGATCACTCCCCACTATTTGTAGGATCATGTTGCGGCTCTACACCACAGCATACAGCCGCTCTTAAGGAATACTTAGATGCGTTACATTGAAATTAAAGCTCCGGCCAAAATAAATCTTGGTCTAGATGTTCTGTCTAAAAGGACAGATGGATATCATAACCTCAACACAATCTTTTATCCAATAATGGATTTGTACGATAATTTGTATTTCGAAAAGTCTGATGAATTTTCTTTCATTTG
>CAZEDR010000048.1:0-6519 GCA_964510975.1 uncultured Melioribacter sp.
AACCAAAGAGTTTTCGTCAGCATCTTCGATAATGTTTCGAATATTTGTTAAGTGCGAACTAAATGTGCTTAAGTCATCTTCAATAGATTGTGCATCACCGATATCAACCAGAACTTGTTCGAACACCGTAAAATTAGAATCCGGGAAAACCGGCACCGGAATTCCAGCTTGAGCTAGACAGACAAGCAATCCGCAAGTTTTGAGTGTAACAGTTTTACCGCCCGCATTCGGTCCAGTTATTAGAACTACTTTTTCATCTTTCAGCTTCAGATTCATAGGAACAGTCTTGCTGTGACCAAGCCTTTTTACAAGAAGCGGATGGCGCGCATCAATCATTTCAAAAGCTTTGTTTTCAAAATATGATGGATGCGAACCAATTATTGCAATTGAATATTTAGCGCGTGAAAATATTGAATCTAAAGCAGCAATTGCATCAAGTGATTGTTTGAGCTCAATATTCCGCTCACCAACTTTTTCAGTTAATCCTTTAAGAATCTTTTCTATTTCCCTCTTTTCTGCAAAGTGAAGAGAAAGAATCTCATTATTCATTTCAAGAGTTTCTGCCGGCTCGATATATACTGTTTGTCCGGTTGCGGACTCTGAATGTACAAATCCTCGAACGTGACGTTTATGTTCAGCTTTTATAGGAAGTACAATTCTTCCATCGCGTTGTGTAACAAATTCTTCTTGAACTAAATACGAATCGCTTAGTTGTTTAAGCAGTCTCTGAACAAGTTTTTGAAGGGAGGCTTCCTTTTCCCGAATATCAACTCTAATCTCTCTAAGCTTTGCGCTGGCCGTATCTTTTATCTCGCCGTTATCATCAAATACTTTTGAAAAGTGAAGCTCAAAAACTTTATCGATGAAGAGCATTGATAGAATATTTTTAAAGTGATTATTTTCTTCATCATCTTTGGGTTTTAAGAACTGAAATAGCTTTCTTGACTGCTGAGCCAGATTCAAAACATCAATAATTTGTTTTGCAGTTAGAATTACTCCGGTAATTCTGCTATGAGATAAAGTTACATGTAAATCGGGCAAATACTCGAACGGAGGCTCAACATTTCTGATAAGAATTTTCTTTGCCTCGTGAACCCGTAAGCTTTCAAGGTCTATTTCACTTACAGAATATTTTGGCAGCATTTGTAAAACTAACTTCTTGCCATTTTCAGTAGCGCAATACTTTTCAATCTGAGCAATTACTTTCGGGTATTCTAACTTTTCTAATATTTCTTTTGATATCATTTTATTTTGCTGGAGTCTATTTGAGTAGTAGTATCAGTGTCGTTTTTTTCGATGTAGTTCTTTATTGCATCTGTTGCTTTTGCCCGGTTGCCAATTATAAAATCGGTTGTCTTTGGAATTAAATTCAACACCGAATTATAAAAAGTAGATTGATCTCTAACATCTTTCTTTGGAAATCCGAATATATTGAGGAATAAACAAAGCGTACTTGTAAAAAAAAGTATTTGTATAACGCCGATCAGTCCGCCTAGTGTTTGATTGATAATGTTATTCACTTTATCGGTTGGATGAATTATTCTTTTCACGATTGAAGTAATCAGCAGTACCCCGAGAAAAATCACAATCCCGGAAATTAAACTTGCCAAGTAATCATCTTGATTGAAAAAAGAAGTGAATAATTTGCCGACTTTGCCTCCAAGTTGGAATGCAAGAACTATAGCAACGATTAGTCCAATCAAACCAATTATTTTGCGAATAAGACCGTCTTTAAAACCCAGTATAAAGCCGATTAAAACAATAACAAAAATAATGTAGTCTAAATAATTCAATTTCCGCTCAATAGTTTTTCTAGAATTTCACGAATTACTTTTCCGTCAGCTTTGCCTTTTAGATTTTTTGCTGCGACCGGCATAACTTTAGCGAAGTCTTCTTTCCCCTTTGCGCCAACTTCTTCGGCAATCTTCTTTACTTCTGAAAGAATTTCATCTTGTGTTAATTGTTTCGGCAAATATTCTTCGATTATCTTTAGCTCGGCTTCTTCTTTGTCCGATAGATCAGTTCTGCCGGCATTCTTGTATTGTTCAATGGATTCCTTTCTTTTCTTTGCAGCAACTGTAAGTATTCTCAACCCTTCTTCGTCTGTAAATTCTTTTCCACTTCCGCTTTTTTCAAATTCCAAAATTAATGCGCGGATTGAACGAACAGTTTCTAAGCGTACTTTATCTCCACTCTTCATGGATTCTTTTAAATCAATATTGATCTTTTCACTTAAATTCATTTTGTCCTCTCTTTTTATTCTGCTTTTAAAATAAATCTCGCTCCAACCGGAAAGTGATCGCTAAATCCACCAACGTATTTAGTCCCCATATAAGTTGGTAATGCGCCCCCTTCTCTATCGCCACCGTGAATTATCATAAACGCCGGTTTAATTATTTCGTATGAATCACAATCGTATTCTAACTTTTTCCCGTCACTAAAAGAGGCAGAAACAATTATCTGATCTATCATATCCCAATTGCGGGCAAATAAGTAGGAGCCTTCTTTTTGTGATGCTTTCTTGTAGGCAAGGTTTAGCAAAGATCCTTTATTCTGCTTTTCACCACAGTTGAAATCGCCGGCTTTTAAAACCTTTGTTAAAGATTCGTCAAGCGGGCCGTCGTTAAAATCACCAAGTATTACAACATTAGCATTTGAGTTTGATTCCAGCAAAACATCTACTGCTTTCCTTAAAGTCTTTGCTGCTGCTTCACGGTTTACGTTTGATTTTTCCTTTCCGCCTCTGCGCGATGGCCAATGATTAACAAAAAAATGTATAATCTCGCTGCTGGTTTTATGTTTTAAAACAGCATGTAGAATATCTCTTGTCGGATAACCATTTGGAAGTTTAACATCAATTGTATTAATCTCTTCAATTTCAAAAATATTCCGATCGTATATTAGTCCAACATCGATGCCTCGAGCATCTTTAGAATCTCTGTGAACCGGTATGTAATCTCTATCTCTCATTGCATAGCAAAGTCGCTTCATCATATTGAAGTTTTCTACTTCTTCAACAGCAAAAACATCCGGTCCGAATCCCTTATTCATAAAGTTAATAACTTTGGCAAGATTTGTTAGCTTAGCGTTGATTTTGCCATCTGTCCAAAATTTATCTGATTCAGGCAGAAACTCGGCATCGTCAATATTCGGATCATCAATCGCGTCAAACAGATTTTCAATATTGAATTGCGCAACATAGAAGGCATTTTTCTTGTCCGATTGACAGATTAAGGCTTGAGGAATAAAAAATGCGATCATCAGCAACTTAACTAAGGTTTCTTTCATAATTCCATCAATTTTTTATTGTAGTAATGAATTCCTATTTTCGAATCAAAATATAACCAAAAAACATTATCAGATTAAGGAAGCTATGAGTAAAAATTCTTCCAAAAAGTTTGTCATCATCGATGCAATGGCTTTGGCATATAAAGGCTACTATGCATTTATCTCCCGCCCGCTCTCAAATTCCAAGGGAGAACCGACCTCTGCCGTCTTTGGATTTATCAATCAGCTCTTCAAAATCATTGAAGACACAAAGCCAGATTATATTGCTGTAGCGTTCGATTCCAAAGAAAAAACTTTTAGACATGAACGCTATGAGAATTATAAATCTTCCCGACAAGCAATGCCGGAGGATATGATTCCACAAATTCAACGAATAAAAGAAGTAATTGAGGCATTTAACATACCAATTTATATTTTGCCCGGATACGAAGCGGACGATTTGATTGGAACCGCCGTAACAGAGGCCTCTAAAATTGGATTTGACTGTTATGCTATTACTCCCGACAAAGACTACATACAATTAATTTCTGAAAATGTCCGGGTTGTAAAGCCGGGTAAATCCACCGAAGAGATTGTAATAATTGACGAAGAGAAAGTGCGCGAGGAAATGGGTTTTGAACCAATTCAAATGATTGACTATCTCGCTTTAGTTGGAGATGCCAGCGATGACATTCCCGGCGTTGCTGGGATAGGCCCCAAATCAGCAGTGCCGCTAATTCAAGAATTTAAATCGCTTGAGAATATTTATAAAAATATTGATAAGGTTAGTAAGGAAAGTATTAAAAACAAGCTGATTGCCAGCAAGGAGAACGCATTTCTTTCTAAAGAACTTGCTACTATCAAAATAGATACACCTTTCCATATGAATTTTGAAGAAGCAATATTTGAGAAACCAAATTTCGAGAAACTTCTTGCGTTATTTGCCGAATTGGATTTCCGTGCTTTCCCGAATAAACTCAAAAAGATTTTCTTAGAAGTCGAATCTAAGAATGAAGTTGAAAACGTCACTGAAGCTAAAGTTGAAGAATCACAAGAGGCTGTCGAGATTGCGCCCGAATTGATTTCTTCATTTGATAAAACAAAGGTTAAATACAAACTCATTCTCAACTCTAAAGATGCTAAAGAGCTAGCCAATAAATTATCCGAGGCAGATCTGTTTGTATTCGATACTGAGACAGATGGTTTAGACACATTTAATGTAAAACTAGCCGGCTGCGCATTCGCCTTAAAACCTAAAGAAGCTTATTTCGTTGCAACCAATCCATCACGAGAATCTTCTTCCCTATTCACAGCCGATTTATCAGACAGACTTCCGGTTGATGAATTCTGCAAAATATTTAGGCCGGTTTTTGAAAGTAAAAAGAGCAAAAAGATTTGCCAGAATGGTAAATATGATATCGCTGTAATGCGTACTTATGGTATTAGAGTAGAGAATTTCTTCTTTGATACAATGCTTGCAAGTTATGTGATTGATCCGGATCAGAAACATGGCATGGATGATCTTTCTCAGAAATATCTTGGTTATCAGCCAATTCCACTAATAGATTTGATCGGCTCTAAGAAAACACCGGAGAAAATATTTGAGGTTGAGCCGGAACGTCTTGCAGATTATTCTGCCGAAGATGCAGACATTACTTTTAGATTATATGAGCGGCTTAAGAAGGAATTGAAACAAGAGGGACTTGAAAAATTAGCTTTCGAAGTTGAGTTTCCTCTTGTTACAGTACTAGAGGACATGGAGCGAGAAGGCATTCGCATTGATAATAATAGTCTTAAGGTGTTCAGCAACGATCTTCAGATATTGCTGGATAATTACACGCGTGAAATTTATAAACATGCCGGTGAAGAATTTAATATTAACAGTACGCAGCAGCTTCAAAGAATTCTGTTCGATAAACTTCAACTGCCTACAACTACCAAAACAAAAACCGGCTTTTCTACCGATGCCAAATCGCTTGAAATGCTACACGGCTCACATGAAATAATTGATATCATTTCCGATTACAGACAAGTTTCGAAATTAAAATCTACTTATGCGGATTCGCTTCCTCAATTAATTAATCCTCAGACCGGAAGAATTCATACAACATTTAATCAGTCACTAGTTTCAACGGGAAGATTATCCAGTATCGATCCAAACTTGCAGAATATCCCAATTAGAACTGATCTTGGAAAAGAGATTCGCAAAGCATTTGTTCCAAGAGATAAAAATCATCTAATTCTTTCAGCGGATTACAGCCAGATCGAATTAAGAATTATGGCAAGTATCTGTAACGATGAAACTTTGACGGAAGCTTTTAAAAACGGAGAAGACATTCATAAAAGAACAGCAGCATTAGTATTTAGAGTTGATCCAAGCGAAGTAACTCAAGATATGAGACGTAAAGCCAAAGAGGTAAATTTTGGAATACTATACGGTTTGGGTCCTTTTGGGCTAAAATCCCGATTGGGAATTACTCAACATCATGCTAAAGAAATCATTGATAATTATTTCAGCTCGTTCAGAAATGTGAAAACTTTCATGGAGGATTCAGTGAAGAGTGCACAAGCAAAAGGATATTCGGAAACTTTGCTTGGAAGAAGAAGATATTTGAGAAACATTAACAGTAAAAATAGAATTATGAGGCAATTTGAAGAACGTGTTGCTGTGAATATGCCTATTCAAGGTTCAGCCGCCGATATGATTAAGTTAGCCATGATTAAGATTCACTCTGCAATGACTGAAAAGAAATTCACTTCGAAGATGGTGCTGCAAGTACATGATGAGCTGGTCTTTGACGCGCATAAGGATGAAATAAATGATTTAAGATCGTTAGTAAAAGAACTAATGGAATCTGCGTTACCACTTAATATCCCGGTACTTGTTGAAACCGGAGTAGGTGATAATTGGCTGGATGCACACTAGAATATTTTTTTACTGAATGCTATTTTGATGTAGAGACATTGCACTTGCCCTTTTTTGCATGATGCAACACCTCTAAATTTAGAAATCAAAAATGTTTTCTGTTTGGTTTTTCTCAAACTCCCATTTTAACGGATTCTGTTTAATATACTTTCTAATGTTGTACAATTCTTTTTCGTCACGGATTATGCGGTCGTAAAACCGCGGCTGCCAAGAAAAATTAGAATAATCCATTTCATGCAGCCGTTTTGTTGCAGCAGATTTAAACGAACGAATAATTGTGGGTAAAGAATTGCTTTTAGGAGATATTTGTGAAAATATATTTTCGG